>CAMTIW010000007.1 GCA_947072665.1 uncultured Fusobacteriaceae bacterium
AAAATCAACAAAAAGCCTTTGTTTTATTAATTTTTTTTAGTATTACAATTGGCTAGTATTAATTTCTTTCAAGGAGGAAAAATGAGAGCAGTAGATATTATAGAAAAAAAAAGAGATGGAAAAATTTTAAGTGATGAAGAAATAAAATTTTTATTAAAAAATTATTTAAAAGGAAGCATTCCAGATTATCAAATTTCAGCATTTTTAATGGCAGTATATTTTAAAGGAATGAGTGATGAAGAATTAAAATCTTTTACAACTGAAATGATAAACTCTGGAGATATAATAGATTTCAAAGGTACTCATAAATTTTTAGTAGATAAACATTCAACAGGTGGTGTTGGAGATAAAACAACAATAGCTTTAGCTCCAGTATTAGGTGCACTAGGAATGGGAACAGCCAAACTTTCTGGAAAAGGATTAGGTCATACTGGTGGAACAATTGATAAATTTGAATCTATAAAAGGATTTAAATTTTCTGAAACGAGAGAAGAATTAATAAAATTAGTAAATGAAACAGGAATAGGTATAATGGGTTATTCAGATAAAATAGTTCCTATGGATAAAAAATTATATTCTCTGAGAGATGTAACTGGAACAGTATCAAGTATTCCTCTTATAGCCAGTTCTATTATGAGTAAAAAATTAGCAGTACATGCAGATGCCATAATATTAGATGTAAAAGTTGGTTCTGGTGCCTTTATGAAAACTTTTGAAGAGGCTAAAAAATTAGCTGAAACTATGTATAAATTAGGGAAGTTATTCCATAGAAATATAGTGTGTATGTTAAGTAATATGGATGAGCCATTAGGATATGCAGTGGGAAATTCTTTAGAAGTAATTGAGGCTATAGAAACATTAAAAGGTAGAGGACCTAAAAAATTTCAAGATTTGATAGTTAAACTATCTGCCCAAGCTTTAAAAATGAAAGGAGATGTAAAAACTTTAGAAGAAGGAATAATAATTGTAGAAGAAGTTATTTCTTCTGGAAGAGCTTTAACTAATCTTAAAAAATTTATTCAGGCAAGTGGTGGAAATCCAGAGATTTGTGAAGATTATTCTCTATTAGAGGTAGCAAAAGAAGTAACACCTTACCTAGCTACAGAAGATGGATATATCTCTCATATAGCTGCTGATGAAATAGGAAGAGCTGCTATGATGTTAGGTGCGGGACGTGCTACAAAAGATGATATAATAGACCATAGTGTAGGATTAGTAATGAAGGCTAAAATTGGAAGCTATGTGAAAAAAGGTGATACGGTTTTAAATTTTTATCACAAAGGAAATCTAACAGAAAATATAGTTGAAGTAGTAAAATCAGCTTTAAAATATTCAAAAGAAAAAGTTCAAGAAAAAGAAATTATATTGGAAATAATAGGAGGGTAATTAAGTGAGAATTAATAACTACATAGACCATACAGTATTAAAAGCAACTACTACTGTGGAGGATATAAAAAAACTTTGTAAAGAAGCAAAAGAACATAAATTTTTTGCAGTATGTGTAAATAGTTCATATGTAAAAATAGCAAAAGAAGAATTGGAAGGAACAGATGTCAAAATATGTTCAGTAATAGGTTTTCCACTTGGAGCAATGAGTAAAGAAGCGAAAATATTTGAGGCAAAAGAGTGTGTAAAGCAAGGTGCTTCAGAGATTGATATGGTTATTAATATAGGATTCATGAAGTCTGGTTTATATAAAGAAGTAGAAGAGGAAATAAGAGAAATAAAAGAAGCAATAGGTACTAATACATTGAAAGTAATTATAGAAAATTGTTATTTAACAGAGAATGAAAAAAGATTAGCAGTGGAGATGTGTGTGAACGCTTCAGCAGATTTTGTTAAGACTTCTACTGGATTTGGAACAGGGGGAGCAACATTAGAAGATTTACAACTTATGAAATCTATTGTTGGGGATAAAATAAAAATAAAAGCAGCAGGTGGGGTAAAAGATTTAGAAACTGCTGTTAAATTTATAGAAGCTGGTGCTAGTAGACTTGGAACTTCATCTGGTGTACAATTAGTTACAATTGGAAAAACAAAAGATGGGGAGTACTAATTATCATTCAAACTTTAATTAGGAGGATATTTATGAAGAAAATAGAGAGAGCTACAATAATTGTTTTAGATAGTTTAGGTGTAGGAGAAGCTCCTGACGCAAAACTTTATGGTGATGAAGGTGCTAATACTTTAGGAAATATAGCTCTTGCAACTGGAGGATTATCTCTTCCTAATATGCAAAAGATGGGTCTTGGGAATATAATAGAAATTTTAGGTGTTCCATCCGTATCAAACCCAACTGGTTGTTATGGAAAGGCAAAGGAAAAAGCTATAGGAAAAGATACTACAACTGGGCATTGGGAAATAGCAGGAATTATTCCAGAAAAAGGATTCCCAACTTATGCCAATGGTTTTTCTGAAAAAGTTATAAAACTTATAGAAGAAAAAACAGGAAGAAAAGTATTGTGTAATCTTCCATATTCAGGAACGGCAGTTTTAGATGATTATGGTGATGAACAGTTGAAATCAGGAGCTTGGATAATTTATACATCAGCAGATCCAGTTTTACAAATTGCTGCACATGAAGAATATATTTCAGTAGAAGAGTTATACTCAGCTTGTAAGATAGCATTGGAAATATGTAAAGAACATTCTCCAGTTGCTAGAGTAATAGCTAGACCGTATATAGGAACAGGGAAAGGTAATTTTTCTAGAACCAGCAGAAGACATGATTATTCTGTTTTACCACCTGAAAAAAGCATGTTAGATAGAATTAAAGAAGCTGACTTGGAAGTAGTAGGAATTGGTAAAACTTCTGATATTTTTGCAGGTGTGGGAATTACAGATCAGAAAGGAACGAATAAAGATAATTTAGATGGAATTTTAAAAACAATAGATGCTTTGGCAGAGGATACAAAAGGTCTTATATTTACAAATCTAGTTGATTTTGACATGAAATATGGACATAGAAGAGACCCAAAAGGTTATAAACTAGCACTGGAAGAATTTGATAGATATTTACCAGAAATTATAGGGAACTTAAAAGAAGAAGAAATACTAATTTTAACAGCTGACCATGGTTGTGATCCAACATATAAAGGAACGGATCATACAAGAGAATATATTCCAGTATTGGTATATGGAAAAAACATAAAAGCAGGTATAAATTTAGGGATAAGAGAAAGTTTTGCTGATATTGCTGCTACTATTGAAACTTTATTACTTGGGAAAACTAATTTACCTGGAAGTTTTGCAGAAGAGATTTTAAAATAAACTTTATAATTAATTTTAACTTAAAATAGAACTTAGGAGGATTATTAAAGATGAGTATTCATATTAGAGCTAAAAAAGGAGATATTGCAGAAACAGTTTTATTACCAGGAGACCCACTTAGAGCAAAATGGATTGCAGAAACATTTTTAACAGATGCAGTTTGTTATAATGATGTAAGAGGAATGTTAGGTTTTACAGGTACTTATAAAGGAAAGAAGGTTTCTGTTCAAGGAACAGGAATGGGAGTTCCTTCCATATCCATATATGCCACTGAATTAATTACAGAGTTTGGGTGTAAAAATTTAATTAGAGTTGGAACAGCTGGTTCTTATAGAGCAGATGTAAAAATAAGAGACGTAGTTTTTGCAATGTCTAGTTCATCTAATTCTGGAATAAATAAATTGAGATTTAATGGTGCAGATTATGCTCCTACAGCTTCTTTTGATCTTTTTAGAAAGGCTTTAAAAGCAGCGGATGATAAAGGAATAGAGATAAAAGCTGGAAATGTAATGACTTCAGATGAATTTTATGGTGATGATTTTGATTCATATAAAAAATGGGCAGATTTTGGAGTTCTTTGTGTAGAGATGGAAACAGCAGGTCTTTATACAGTAGCAGCAAAACATAATGTAAATGCTTTAACAATATTAACAATTTCAGACTCTCTTGTAACTGGGGAAGCTACAACATCAGAAGAAAGACAAATAACTTTAAGAGAAATGGTTGAAATAGCTCTGGAAGCTGCACTTAATTCTTAAAATATATCCAAAAGGAGCAAAAGTATGAAAAAAGAGGAAATAATTGCTCTTATAGAGGAAACAATAACTGTAAGGGAAAATGCATATGCAAAATATTCTAATTTTAAAGTGGGTGCTATTGTAATTGATGAAGATGGGAATAAGCACAGAGGGGTCAATGTAGAAAATGGTTCTTTTGGCCTTACTAATTGTGCAGAGAGAAGTGCTATTTTTTCTGGAATTACTAATGGAATGAAAGAAATAAAAGTTATTTGTATTGTGGCAGATACTACGGGACCAGTAAGTCCATGTGGTGCATGTAGACAAGTAATAAAAGAATTTTCTAACAAAGAAACTTTAATAGTTTTAGGGAATTTGAAAAAAGATTATAAATTAACTACAATAGAAGAGTTACTTCCTTACGGTTTTGTACTATAAATTTATTAAATAAAAATGAAAAAGGATAAGAAATTAATCTTATCCTTTTTTTCGTTGTTGAAAAAAAGAAAATAAAAATGTATACTATGAAAAAGCAATATAATTTTAAGTTTGAGGAGCAGAAATGAAAAATGATTATTTTTATGAAATAGAAAAAATATATAAGGAAAAAAAAGAGGAGATAAAAAATAGATTAGAATATTTTAAAAGTGTATGGAAAGATGGAAGTAATGAAGATATACATAGTGAACTTTCTTTTTGTATATTAACACCACAATCCAAAGCAAAAAATGCTTGGAAAGTAATAAGTGAATTAAGAAAAGATGGATTATTATTTACTGGGAAAGAAGAAGAGTTAGTACCTTATCTAAATATAGTTAGATTTAAAAATAATAAAGCTAAATATCTTATTCTTTTAAGAGAACAGATGATGAATAATAAAGGTGAAGTTATAACTAGAGATTTTTTTGATTCTATAGAAGATATTTTTGAGAAAAGAGAATGGATTGTAAAGAATATTAAAGGAATGTCTTATAAAGAGGCTGGTCATTTTTTAAGAAATGTAGGTTTTGGTGAAAAATTAGCTATTTTAGATAGACATATTTTAAAAAATCTTCTGAAGTTAGAGGTAATAAAAGAGATTCCTAAAACAATAACTCCTAAAAATTATAAAGAAATAGAAGAAAAACTAAGAAGTTTTTGTAAAGAGGTAAATATTCCCATGGATGAAATGGATTTATTACTTTGGTATATAGAAGCTGGAGAAATATTTAAATAAAAAATAAAGGGGAGTTCCCCTTTATTTCTAAAGTTATTTTTTTATTATATATTTGTTTTCATAATCTTTTAAAGAGTCCAGAGCAATTCTAGACATGGGAAGTATAGCTATAATATTAAAAATAGTCATAAGAGCGATACCTAAATCACCCAGTTCCCAAACAAAAAGATACTGAGCAGTTCCACCAATAAACATCATTAATATAGCTAAAATTTTATAAGCATCTTGAGCTATCATTTTATCCCCAAATAAGAAAGCAACATTGGAACGTGCATAGAATAAAATCCCTAAAAATGTACTGAAACTAAAAAGAAATAAAATCAAAGCCATTAAAGGAGTTCCTAAAAAACCTATATGATATGTCATAGAACTTTGTAATAGGTCCATTCCTACTTTACCTTTTCTAACTGTTTCTGGTGTAAGAAGCATAACAAAAGCAGTACAACTACACAAAACTAAAGTATCTATAAAAACACCTAATGCTTGTAAAAGCCCTTGCTCAGCAGGATGTTCAACATCGGCTGCAGCTGCAGCACATGGTGCGGAACCACTACCAGCTTCATTTGAAAAGAGTCCTCTTTTAATCCCTTGCATAAGAATAGAACCAAAAGTACCAGCAACTACTTGTTTAAAACCAAAAGCTTGCTCAAAAATATTAATAAACATTCCAGGAACGTTTGTAATATTTTTTACTAGAATAAAAATAGTTAAAATGAAATATAAAACAGCCATAATTGGAACCAGTGTATTTAATATAGAAACAATTTTATCTTTATGACCTTTTCCAAAAAGAGCCAAGGTAGCCAGTAGAGACATAGCGATGGAAGTATAAATTGGCTCTATACGAAAGGCGTTAAAAAAAGATTCTGAAACAGAATTAGAAACAATTTGAGTAATTCCTACCCATGTTATAAGACCAGAAATTGCAAATAAAATTCCTATAGTTCTAAAACTTGAAACTTTTTTGGAATTTTTTCCGTCTAAATCAACAGTAATATTCATTTTATTCATAAAATATGCTGGGCCACCTCTCCAACCACCAAAAAGTGGATCTTTTTCTTTATAGATTTGAGCCAGGGTACTTTCTATAAATGCTGTATTTGCTCCAATAATAGAGGCAATCCACATCCAAAAAATAGCTCCAGGACCGCCAAAAGATATAGCAGCAACTACTCCAGCCAGATTCCCCATACCTACCCTAGAAGCAGTTGCAATAAAAAGAGCTTGAAGCCCTGTGATAGCATTTTTATTACTAGAAACTTTTTTCCTTAAGATGAGTTTAATCATTTCTGGAAATAATCTAAAGGATACCATTTTAGTTTTTATACTGTAGTAAATACCAGTAGGAACTAACATAAGGACAATTACACTCAGTCCGATTTTTATTTCTCCAAAACTTAAAATAATAATATCACCCCATAAAAAACCATTTAAAGAAGTTACAATAGTTTTAAATGGAACTAAAATAATATTTAACATATTCATATGCTTCCTCCCTTGAACCTATATTTTAAAATAAAGTACCCTAAATTTTAAATAGGATACTTTATAATATGATTTAGTATTGAAAAATTTTACTGAGAAAACTTTAGTTGAATTATTCTAGTTCATCATGAATAGTTTGTCAAGATAAAAAAAAATAAATTTTAAAAATGTAGAAAGAGATTAATGTATATTTTTTATATTATTTTAAAAAAATATATGTTACAATATCATGTTAAAATTAGGATAAATATACTCTAAAATAAGAAGAATTTAATTATAAAACTAGATAAACGAACTAGGAGGAAAAATGAAAAAAGCATTAATAATAACTTATGGCTGTCAAATGAATGTAAATGAAAGTGCAAAAATAAAAAAAATGTTGATAAATATGGGTTATGAAATGACAGAGGAGACAGCAGATGCAGATGCAGTATTTTTGAATACTTGTACTGTTAGAGAAGGAGCTGCAACTCAGATTTATGGAAAATTAGGAGAATTAAAAACGAGAAAAGAGAAAAAGGAAATAATAGTAGGTGTAACAGGATGTTTCGCTCAAGAACAGGGTGAAGAGTTAGTTAAAAAATTCCCTGTTGTGGATATTGTTATGGGAAATCAAAATATTGGAAAAATTCCAACTGCTATAGAGCGAATTGAAAATGGGGATTTAAAAAATGTTATATATATAGGAGCAGAAGATGAACTACCACCAACATTGGATGCAGATTTTGATTCAAAATATACAGCTTCAATTCCTATTTCTTATGGTTGCGATAATTTTTGTACTTTTTGTATAGTTCCTTTTGTAAGAGGTAGGGAAAGATCAGTGCCTATGGAAGAAATACTTGAAGAAATAAAAGGGTATGTAAATAAAAATTATAAAGAAATAATTTTATTGGGGCAAAATGTAAATTCTTATGGAAAAGATTTAAAATCTGGAGAAAATTTTGCAAAACTTTTAGAGGAAATACAAAAGATTCCAGGAGAATTTTGGGTAAGATTTATTTCTCCACATCCGAGAGATTTTACAGAAGATGTTATAGATGTTATAGCTAAGTCTGATAAAATAGCAAAAGCAATACATATTCCTTTGCAATCTGGGTCAAGTAAGGTATTAAAACTTATGAATAGAGGATATACGAAAGAACACTATATATCCCTTATAAAAAAAATGAAAGAAAAAATACCTGGTGTAGGTCTAACTACAGATATAATAGTAGGATTTCCAAATGAAACAGAGCAAGATTTTTTAGATACATTAGAAATAGTAGAAAATTTAAGATTTGATAATTCATATATGTTTATGTACTCTATAAGACAAGGCACCAGAGCTGCTAAAATGGAAAATCAAATAGATGAAATAACTAAAAAAGAAAGATTACATAGACTTATGGATATACAAAATGTAGCCTCTAGATTGAATAGTGAAGATTTTGTAGGAAAAATAGAAAAAGTTTTAGTTGAAGGCTATAGCAAAAAAAATAAAGAAACATTGACTGGAAAAACAAGTTCAGGAAAAGTGGTAATATTTAAAGGTGATATAGAATTAGCTGGACAATTCGTAAACATAGAAATAACATCGGCTAAAACATGGACACTTTATGGAGATATAGTTAATTCATAAAAAAATATATGAAATGGAGGAAAAATGCATAGCTTAGAAAAATTTCTCTTAAAAGAGATTATGGAGATAACTAAACAGTTAGGGATAGTCTTAGGGCGAAAAACTAAAAAAAATGATATATTAGAAATAGTAGAAGAATGGTTTGAGACTAAAGAAGGTTTAGATATTGGTTGGGGAAGTTTAGATGTTCTTCCAGATGGATATGGATTTTTAAGAGAAACAAATGTAGGAAAAGATGTCTATGTTTCAGCTTCACAAATAAAAAGATTTAAACTTAGAAATGAAGATATAGTTGTAGGAGAAGTAAGAGAACCTTCAGGTGATGAAAAAAATTATGCTTTACGTAAAGTTTTACTAGTAAATGGGGGAACAACATTAAAAGCTGAATCAAGAGTTCCTTTTGATGAATTAAAACCAACTTATCCAACGTGTCAACTTAAATTAGAGACGGATAATAAAAATATTTCAGGAAGAATTATAGATATAATTGCTCCTATTGGAAAAGGTCAAAGAGGCCTCATTGTGGCACCACCTAAAGCTGGAAAAACAATTCTTATGAGTAATATTGCTAATTCTATAATAACAAATAATAAAGAGGTAGAAGTATGGATATTATTAATAGACGAAAGACCAGAAGAAGTAACAGATATTAGAGAGAGTGTAACAGGAGCAAAAGTATTTTCTTCAACTTTTGACGAAGATCCTAAGAATCACATTAAAGTAACAGAGATGATTTTAGAAAGAGCCAAAAGAAAAATAGAAAATGGAGAACATATAGTTATATTAATGGATTCTTTAACTAGATTGGCAAGAGCATATAACATTGTTATTCCATCTAGTGGGAAATTAATATCTGGTGGAATAGATCCCAGTGCTTTATACTATCCTAAAAAATTCTTTGGGTCAGCAAGAAATATAAGTGGTGGTGGAAGTTTGACTATTATTGCAACAGTTCTTGTGGATACAGGAAGTAAGATGGATGAAGTTATTTTTGAAGAATTCAAAGGGACTGGAAATTTAGAAATTCAATTAGATAGGACACTAGCTGAACTTAGAGTATATCCTGCTATTGATATACAAAAATCAGGAACAAGAAAAGAAGAGCTTTTAATTGAAAAAAGTAAACTTGAAAATGTCTGGGCTATAAGGCGACATTTAGCTCAATTTGATAGGGTAACAGCAACGAGAAAACTTATAGATAAAATAGAAACAACTAAAAATAATGAGGAATTACTTATGATAAAAAATTGAGAGGAAAAGGTATTGTAGATGATAAGGTTAAGGTTTAATTTTTTAATAATTTTAATTATTGTACTTTCTTATTCCATAGAACAACTAGATATTTTTAATGTAGAAGTTGTTGATTTAGGAAAGTTTACTGACTATTATGCAGAAAATGTACAAGAAGAAGAGGGAGAAGAAATTCTTGCAAGTAATTATTTTACAATAAAAAGAACTTATGACTTTGGAAGTTCATATGAAAATAATGATATATCTACAGAAAAAATAGAAGAAACTATTATTGAAGTTAAAACCATAGATTATGTAATAGAAAAAGGTGATAATATTTCTGATATATCTAAAAAATATAGTATAGATGAAGAAATATTAAAAGCAAATAATCCTAAAATTGGAAAGGTTATTCAGATTGGTGAAACTTTAAAAATACCTTCGGAAAATGGAATTTTTTATAAAGTAAAGAGAGGGGATTCTTTATTTAAAATAGCACAAACTTATAAAGTTAAGTCTGATTCTTTAAAAAAGTATAATAAATTAGATGGAGATAGGCTAGATATAGGGCAAGAAATATTTATTAAAGATCCTAATCTAAAAATAATAATAATAAAAGAAAAACAGATTACAATAAAAAAGACCGGTGGTATAAAGGAACAAATAGCTAAATCACAAAATTTTATACTTCCAATAAAATTTACTGGAATAAATAGTCCCTATGGAAATAGATTTCATCCAGTTTTAAAAAGATATATAGGTCATGCTGGAGTTGATTTAAAAGCTCGTTATATAACTGCTCATGCATCAAAAGAAGGAAGAGTTGTATTTGCAGGGTATAAGAGTGGATATGGGAAAATAGTTATTTTATCTCATGCTAATGGCTATGAAACAAGATATGCCCATTTAAATAAATTTTATGTTTCAGTTGGAGATAGAGTAAACCAGGGAGAGAAAATAGCTCAAACTGGAAATACAGGAAGAACTACTGGTCCACATCTTCATTTTGAAATAAGAAAAGATGGGAAAACCATTAATCCTATGAGTGTAGTGGAAAAAAGATAATGGAGAAACTAATGACAAAAGTAATAAAAATAGGAAATATTTATATTGGCGGAGATAATGATATTGTTATTCAATCTATGACAAATACTTTTACTTCTAATATAGAAAAAACAATTGAACAAATATTAGAACTAGAAAAAGCAGGTTGTCAGTTAGTAAGAATGACAATAAATAATGAGTTAGCGGCTAAAGCAATAGGTGAAATAAAGAAAAAAATTAATATTCCATTAGTAGCAGATATACATTTTGATTATAAATTAGCTCTTTTAGCTATTGAAAATGGAATTGATAAATTAAGAATTAATCCTGGAAATATAGGTAGTGAAGAAAAAATAAAATTAGTAGTAGAAGCTGCTAAAGAAAAAAAAATTCCAATTAGAATAGGTGTTAATTCAGGTTCAATAGAAAAACATATTTTGGAAAAATATGGAGAAGCAACATCAGATGGAATGGTGGAAAGTGCCTTATATCACGTAAGATTATTAGAAAAATATAATTTTAATGATATAGTTATTTCTATAAAATCTAGTAATGTAAAAATGATGGTGACTGCTTATAGAAAAATAAGTAAATTAGTAGATTATCCACTCCATTTAGGTGTCACAGAGGCAGGTACAGCATTTCAAGGAACTGTTAAATCTGCCATAGGAATAGGTTCTCTTTTATTAGATGGGATAGGGGCAACTATAAGAGTTTCTCTTACAGAAAATCCTGTGGAAGAAATAAAGGTAGCAAAAGAAATTTTAAAAGTGTTAGGACTTAGAAAAGGAACTGAAATAATTTCATGTCCTACCTGCGGAAGAACAGAGATTGATTTAATAACTTTAGCTAAACAAGTTGAAAACGAATTTAAAGATAAAGAGCTGAATCTTAAAATAGCTGTTATGGGGTGTGTGGTAAATGGACCTGGTGAGGCTAAAGAAGCTGACTATGGTGTAGCTGGTGGGAATGGTGTGGGAGTTTTATTTAAAAAAGGGATAATAATAAAAAAAGTTAAAGAAGAAAATATTTTAGAAGAATTAAAAAAAATGATAGAAGAAGATATAAAAAAAATATAAAAATTTAAACTTTATTGAAACTTTCAGAGTCTAAATACTATAATAATTGGGAAGGTAATAAACTATGATGATGGATTTTGATGATATTTTTGAACAGTATTTTGATAAAATATATTATAAAATTCTCGGAAGTGTAAAGAATTCTGAGGATGCAGAAGACATTGCTCAAGAAGTTTTTATGAGTGTATATAAAAACCTTAAAAGTTTTAGATCTGACAGTAATATATATACTTGGATTTACAAAATAGCGATAAATAAAACCTATGATTTTTTTAGAAAAAAGAAGATTAATTTAGAATTAAATGATGAGATTTTTGATATTGAAGACGGTATAGACCCTAATAATAATATTATTTTAAAAGATCAGTTAGCTAAAATTAAAGGTAGTGAAAAAGAAATAGTTATTTTAAAAGATTTATATGGTTATAAACTTCAAGAGATAGCTAATATGAAAAATTTAAATCTATCCACAGTAAAATCAATTTATTATAAAGCATTAAAAGACATGGAGGTATAGTATATGTCACCAAAGGATAAGGTTAGAGCGAATATTTATAAAACTTTGCTACAAGAGGAAAAAACAAGGAGTAAAAAATATTTAAAGGCTTCTTTTTCACTTTTTTTAGTGGGAATAATAAGTAGTACATCATATCATACTTTTATAAAGTCCAATGTGGAAAAAATAAATCCTAGCATAATGGTTTTTAATAAGGATAAAATACCAAATGATGGAAATAAGATGGAAATAGATCATTTTTTTACAAAGGATATTTTTAAATCTGATAAGATAGAAATAAATACAGACCAAGTTTTTGGTTTTGATTTTCAAAGTTAGGAGTGTTAATAATGAGAAAAGTATTTTATTTATTATTGTGTATCATTTTTTCCATTGTTGTTTTAGGTAATGCAGAGGGAAGTTTTGGTATCGTATATGATGAAGATTTTAAAGCGGCAGGAGTGAATGGTGAAAATCTAGAGAAAGCTAAAATTCTTATGGGAAAAACATCTTTAGAATTTAAAAAATTGACTTTAAATAAACAGCAGTTAGAATTGGAAGCTAATCGATATATTTTAGATGGTGCTGAAAAGAACTTAGGAAATTTAGATGAAATTTTCGACAAAATTGGTGTTATAGAAGCAAAAATTTTAAAAGGAAAAATAAGAAGTCAAGTTGAAATGTTTAATTATATAACACGCCAGCAATATGTAAAAGCTAGAGAATATGCGGTTGAAAGAATAAGCAAAGAACAACAGAGTAGATTTAAGTTCCAGCAAGAGTCCAACATAGAAGTTTTAAAATCAACTCCATAAAAATATATTTAGTATATAAAAACAAGGAGAAATTATTATGAAATTCTCCTTGTTTTTATAAGAAGTTCAAGTATTTTTTTTTTAGTAAAGAGGAAATTTTAATTGCAGATATTGCAAGTTTTAGTCTAAAGACAACTCCAATGAAAAATGGATTGAGAAAGCCTCTGAAAAAGAGCTAAATAGATTAGCTCTTTTTTTTGATTTCTAACATATTTTATGATATAATTAATAAGTTATAGAGAAAAAAAGGAGTTGATTATAGATGTTTAAAAAATTAGACGAAGTTGTCCAAAGGCACAGTGATCTTTTAGAATTATTGGGACAACCAGAAGTGCTAGCTGATCCTAAAAAAATGATGGAATATAATAAAGCTTTAACTAATATATCAGAAATAGTAGAAAGATATAATGAGTATAAAAATGCATCAGAAAATTATGAATACTCAAGAGAAGCAATAAAAAATGAGAAAGACCCTGATATGAGAGAGATGCTTCAAGAAGAAATGAAGGAACTTGAAGAGTTAATGCCAGAATATGAAAGAAATCTAAAACTTCTTTTATTACCAAAAGATGAAAACGATGATAAAAATGTTATAGTTGAAATTAGAGGTGGAGCAGGAGGAGATGAGGCAGCTTTATTTGCAGGTAATCTTTTTAGAATGTATTGTAGATATGCAGAGAGAAGAAAATGGAAGTATGAAATAATGGGTCAACAAGAAGTTGGTGTTGGAGGAATGAAAGAGGTTGTATTCATGATAATGGGACAAGGAGCTTATTCTAGACTTAAATTTGAATCAGGGGTACATAGAGTTCAAAGAGTACCTGAAACTGAATCATCAGGAAGGATTCATACATCTACAGCTACGGTAGCAGTTATGCCAGAGGTAGATGAAGTTAAAGATGTAGTAATAAATCCTGGAGATTTAAAAATTGATGTATATAGATCAGGTGGAGCAGGTGGACAGCACGTAAATACAACGGATTCAGCTGTTAGAATTACACATTTACCAACTGGAGTTATAGTACAATGTCAAGATGAAAGATCGCAAATAAAAAATAGAGAAAAAGCTATGAAACATTTAGCAGCTAAATTATATGAAGCAGAAGCAGAAAAAAGAAGAAGTTCTATTGCAAGTGATAGAAAGCTTCAAGTTGGAACAGGAGATAGATCAGAAAAAATTAGAACATATAACTATCCACAAGGAAGAATAACAGACCATAGAATAAAACATACAAGTCATCAGATGGAAGCATTTATGGATGGAGATATTGATGAGATGATAGATGCATTAATCACATTTAACCAAGCTGAAATGTTAAGTAGTACGGAAGCTTAATTATGACACTAATCAAAATATTAAAATTTGCTGAAGAGTATTTAACTAAATACTCTTTTTCAAAACCAAGATTAGAAGCCGAGAAGCTAATTGGTCATGTTTTAAAATTAGATAGATTGGCATTATATACTAATTTTGAAACAGAACTGGTTTTGGAAGATAAAGAGGTTATAAAAAAATATTTAAGAGAGATGACGAGAAATAAACTTAGATTTGAAGATTTAGTTCTTGAGGATAAAGGGGATTTTAAAACATCTAACATAGAGCTTTTAAATAAAACTATTGATTATTTAAAAGAAAAAGAAGTTCCAGAATTTAAATTAGATGCAGAGTATATTTTTTCCAATGTATTAAAAGTCAATAGAAGTTTTTTAAATTTTCAGCTATCTAAAAAAATAGAAGATAATGATTTAAAAGAAATAAAAAGAATGACAATATTAAGAGGTAAGTATAGAAAACCACTTCAGCAGATATTTGGAGAATGGGAGTTTTATGGTTACCCTTTCTTAGTTAATGAATATGTTTTAATTCCACGTTCAGATACTGAAGTTTTAGTAGAACAGTGTAAAATATTATTAACGGAATTGGAAAATCCCAAAATTTTAGATATAGGAACAGGTAGTGGTGCCATTGCTATAACCTTGGGTAAAGAGGTTCCAAGTAGTAATGTTATAGGTCTTGATATAAGTGATGAAGCACTATTAATCGCTATTAAAAATGCAGAATTAAATATTACTAAAAATGTTGTATTTCAAAAATCTGATGTTTTTAGTTCTATACCTAAAGGAACAGAATTTGATTTAATTGTTTCAAATCCTCCTTACATACCATTGGATGAGTATGAAAATCTAATGGTAGAAGTAAAAAAGTATGAGCCTAAAATAGCATTGACAGATAATGGAGATGGATATTTTTTCTATGAAAAAATTTCTAAAGAAGCGGGAGAGTTTTTAAAAATTGGAGGATACTTAGCTTTTGAAGTTGGGTATAACCAAGCTGAAAAAGTAGCTTTTCTTATGGAAGAAAATAAATTTAAATTAATTGCAATTATAAAAGACTATTGTGGAATAGAGAGAGTTGTAATAGGAATGAAAACTGGAGAAGAAGATGTCGACGAAATTAAATGATTATAATTATGAATTACCTGAAAGATTAATAGGTCAAACTCCTAGAGAACCTAGAGATAGTTCGAGACTTATGTTAGTTAATAGAGAAAGTCAAACAATTGAAAATAAAGTTTTTTTTAATATATTAGATTATCTTCATGCTGGAGATATATTGGTTAGAAATTCAACAAAAGTAATTCCTGCTAGACTTTTTGGAAAAAAAGAAACAGGAGCATTATTAGAAATCTTACTTATAAAAAGAATTGATTTAAATACTTGGGAATGTTTAATAAAACATGCTAAAAAATTAAAAATATCTCAGACCCTTTCCATTGGAGAAAATAATGAGCTTATGGCAGAATTGATAGAGATAAAAGATGATGGAAATAGAATTTTAAAATTTTCTTATGAGGGTAGTTTTGAAGAAGTTTTAGATAAACTTGGGAAAATGCCATTACCACCATACATATTGGAAAGTTTAAAAGAAAAAGACAGATACCAGACGGTTTATGCTATGAAAGGTGAATCTGTTGCTGCTCCAACTGCAGGGTTACATTTTACTAAGGAATTAATAGAAAAAATAGAAGAAAAAGGAATAGAGATTGTGGATATTTTTTTGGAAGTTGGACTAGGAACTTTTAGACCTGTCCAAACAGAAGATGTATTAGATCATAAAATGCATAGCGAGTTATTTGAGATACCAGAAGAGGCTGCTAAGAAAATAAATTTAGCTAAGAGTCAAGGCAGAAGAATAATTTCTGTAGGAACTACATCTACAAGAGCTCTAGAATCTTCTGTGGATAAAAATGGAATTTTACAAGCAACAAAAGCAGACACAGAGATATTTATTTATCCTGGTTATAAATTTAAAATAGTGGATGCATTAATAACAAATTTTCATCTTCCAAAATCTACTCTTCTTATGCTTGTATCAGCTTTCTCCACAAGAGACTTTATGATGAAAGTATACGAAGAAGCAGTAAAAAATGAATATCATTTTTTCAGTTTTGGAGATGCAATGTTTATCTACTAAAAATTAGGAGTTGAAAGAAATGAGAATAATAGCTGGTGAAGCAAAAAATAAAAAACTTAAAAGTAGAAAAGGAATGGATACAAGACCAACTTTAGGTAGTGTAAAAGAATCACTTTTTTCTATCATTGCACCATATATAGATGGGTCTAGATTTTTAGATTTATTTAGTGGAACTGGGAATATAGCCTTGGAAGCTTTAAGTCGTGGAGCAAAAAAAGCTATAATGATAGAACAAGAACAAGCAGCACTTAAAATAATAATTGAAAATATAAATTCTTTGGGTTTTCAAGATAGATGTAGAGCATATAAAAATGATGTTGTTAGAGCTGTAGAGATATTAGGAAGAAAAGAGGAAAAATTTGATATAATATTTATGGATCCTCCTTACAAACAAGAATTATGTAAAAAAGTAATGATTGCAATTGAAAAATCTGGAATATTAGCAGAAGGTGGTCTTATAATTTGTGAGCATCATCTATTTGAAGACTTAGATGATGAATTTGCAGGATTTAAAAAAGCTGATTGTAGAAAATATGGAAAGAAAACCATGACATTTTATACGAGATAAAACAAAAGTCCATTAGGACTTTTTTTTAAAATAAAATTCTGTTATAATTTAAGAAAAACTGTAAAAAACTAATTGGAATTAAATTTTTTATTGGGAGGGTGGAAATGGAAAAAGTTATAAAAAATTCTGGAAGCTTTGAAAATAATTTAGAGGATATAGATGAAATAATAGATTCATTGGAAAGTGGTCAACTAACTTTGGATGAAAGCATAAAAGAATATGAAAAGGCAATGAAATTATTAAAAAAATCTTCAGATTTATTAAACAAAGCTCAAGGGAAAATAATTAAAGTTACTAAAGATTCTAATGACGAGTTAGTATTAGAGGAGGTATAGTTGTGTTAAAAAAATACTTACATGAAAAGAAAGTATTAATAGATGAAAATTTAGAGCTATGTTTAAAAGAATTAGAATATCCTTTGGTTATTTCAGAAGGAATGAAATATTCAGTTTTAAATGGAGGGAAAAGAATAAGACCAATTTTACTTTTAACTATATTAGAATTGCTAGAAAAAGATGAGAAAAAAGGGATACCTACGGCTATGGCCATAGAATTTATTCATTCTTATTCCCTTGTTCATGACGATTTACCAGCTCTAGATAATGATGATTATAGAAGAGGAAAATTAACTACTCATAAAAAATTTGGAGAAGCTGAGGGGATATTAATAGGTGATGCTCTTTTAACATATGCTTTTGGTATATTAGCTGATAAGAATGGTTTTTTAGAACCAGATCAAATCGTAAAATTAGTTTCTTTAACCTCAAAATATTCTGGGATTCAAGGAATGATAGGTGGGCAAACAGTAGATATTCAAAGTGAAGGAAAAAAGATAGATTTTGAAACTTTAAAATATATTCATGAAAATAAAACTGGGAAATTACTTAAATTACCTATAGAAGCAGCGTGTATAATAGGGAAAGCTGATAAAAAAACAGAAGAAATTTTAATGAGATATGCAGAACTTATTGGATTAATCTTTCAAATAAAAGATGATATTTTAGATGTAGAAGGTGACTTTGAAAAACTAGGAAAACCAATTGGCAGTGATTTAGAATCTAAAAAATCAACTTACCCTTCAATTTTTGGAATGAATAAGAGTAAAGAAATCCTTTTTTCTGTAGCCAATGAAGCAAAAGAAATTATAAGAACAAACTTTTCAAATGAAACAGCTCAAATTTTAATAGAACTAGCAAATTATATGGTAGTGAGGGAAAGTTAAGGTATAAGTTCTTTTTTCTTGACAATATGAGTTTAAATAGTTTATTATGATATGAAAACATCAATAAAAAATAGAGAAATGGAGGAAGAATGGCTAAGTTAAAAAATGTAATAGTTGCACATAAAGCAAAAATGAACACACAAATTCCAGGAGGAATAGATTTTATAGGAGTATTTGATAATATGATTCAACCTATATACCCACATCCTATGTATAGTCTTTCAATAGTTTTAACTTTTGAAGAGATACTAAAACCAATGGTTTTTGAAATAAGAATAAACTCTCCAACAGATGAGCTTATAACAAAAGGAGAATTCGTTCCAATGATAGATCCTTTTGGTGTAGGTAAAAAAATATTAGATTTAGAAAAAGTTTTAATAAAAGACAGAGGAACTTATACTATTGATATATTTGAAAAAAATGGAAAAGATTTAAAATTCTTAGCAAGTTCTAATCTTTTTATGGCTGATTATCCACCTCAAAGACAATTTACTTCAGAGATGATTGAGAAGATATTAGGAGCAGAGGGCGATATAATAAAACTTGTTAAAACAGAATTTAGACCTATTGACAATCCTGAGAAAGTAGCTAAAATTCAAATTTCTTTAGATAAAAATTCAGTTTTAGAAGAGGGATATATACCTATGCCAGAAGATGATAAAATTGTAATTGATGGAAAAGAATATGATCTTACTGGAATGAGAAGACAGGTAGAGTGGATGTATGGAAATCCAATTCCAAAACAGGAAGAAAATAAAGAAGAAAATTCTGAACTTGTAAATTAATATTAAAAAAAATACAATAACTTAATTTTTATATTGTAATACTTTATAAAATATGGTACAATGATTAGGTTGTTAGAAAAAAAATCAATACAATATAAAAGCACTTATATCTGCAAACGAAACTAATTTTATAAATGTCAAGTAATTTTCTTGACAAAATTTATAATTTTTGATAGTATATGTAGGTAAAATTTAACCTTTCCCACAAAGGACCGTTGCGTTATATTGAAACGAAAATATAACTAAATTAGGAGGAAAAATGAAAAAATATACTTTCATGCAGAGAAAAGAAGACGTCGTTAGAGATTGGTACCACTATGATGCACAAGGACAAATATTAGGAAGATTAGCTGCAGATATAGCTAAAAAATTAATGGGTAAAAACAAAGTAACTTATACTCCACATATTGACGGAGGAGATTTCGTTGTAGTTACTAACATAGAACTAATAGCAGTAACTGGTAAAAAGTTAACTGATAAAAAATACTATAATCACTCTGGTTTCCCAGGTGGATTAAAAGAAAGAACTCTTGGTGAAATTTTAGAAAAAAGACCTGAAGAGGCTTTAATGTTAGCTGTTAGAAGAATGCTTCCAAAGAACAAATTAGGGGCAGATCAATTAACAAGACTAAGAGTATTTGTAGGAGCAGAACATACTCATACAGCTCAAAAACCAGCTAAGGCTGCACTTTAATTAATTAGGAGGGAATACAGTGGCAGAGATGATTCAATATTTAGGAACAGGAAGAAGAAAGACTTCTGTAGCAAGAGTAAGACTTATCCCAGGTGGTAACGGGATTGAGATAAACGGAAAAACTATGAAAGAGTATTTTGGAGGAAGAGAAATCTTATCTAGAATAGCTGAGCAACCATTAGTATTAACTGAAAACTTAAATAAGTTTGGAATTAAAGTTAATGTTAAAGGTGGAGGAAATTCAGGACAAGCTGGAGCAATTAGACACGGTGTGGCTAGAGCTTTATTAGTATCTGATGAAACTCTTAAGCCTGCTTTAAGAGAAGCTGGATTCTTAACTAGAGACTCAAGAATGGTAGAGAGAAAGAAATTCGGAAAGAAAAAAGCAAGAAAATCTTCTCAATTCTCAAAAAGATAATTATATACAAAAATATGCCCTACAAACTCAATGTTTGTGGGGCTTTTTTTATTCTTTTTATTGTGAGAAATGTTTATAAAAAATACAAATAAAATATAAAAATTTAAACTATTTTTAAAATTAATAATTCATAAAAAAATCATATAAAAAAACTATAAAATGTAATTATACTATATTTTTTAATTAAAATTTATATTGTTAATATTTACTTTAAAGTCATGTTTGATATAAAATAAAAAAACACTTTACAAAGAAAAAGTTATAGTTTATACTAAAGTTATCTTCTTAAAAAAGAAATAGGAAGGTATTATTTTAAATTGAAGAAAAAAATTAACCAGGGGGAGAATAATGAAAAGATTAGCTTTAATGTTAGGAACAATTTTATTAGTTGGGGCTTCAGCTTCAGCAAAAGAAATTATAGCAGAGCCATTGGTAGCTATAGAACCAGTTGTTGTTGTAGAAGAAGCACCACAAGGGGTATCTTTACAAGATTATATAACAAAGGGTACAGTTGATAATAAAGAGCAAAATGAAGCGATTTATAAAAGATCAAGAGCTAACTATAAAGGTTTTAGAGCTGTTTCTGTAGGACAAGAAATAGAGTATGAAACAAGAAATACAGATCCAGCTAATACTTTGAAGATAAATACAGGAGCTAAATTTGCTTATGGAGATAATTGGACTTATTCTATTTCTGGAAGAAAAGATTATAAAAATAGAAAAGGAAATGACTCAGATATAAGTTTGAGTGGGGAAGCTTCAAGAATCCAATTGGGAGCTAAAAGAAGTTTTGCATATGATAATGGAATAAAAGCGTCTCTAGGGGCAAGATGGAGAACTTATAGTAATAAGGATGAATTTTTCATGGATCCAACTATATCATATGATAGATATTCATATTGGGGAACATTTGGATATAAGAAATTTGATAATAAAATAGGTGGAGAAGATAAATTCTATTCAGAATCTGAACCTTTAAAAATTGCGTTGGGACCATTTGCCCTTTCATATTATTATGAATATGAGAAAACTAATGGAACTGGAAATTATTTCTTTGAGCACCAAGCAAGACTTAGTTACCCTCTATATACAGGAGAAAAACTTACTTTAACTGGGGAATATAGACTAGGACTAGGAAAAGAAACAAAAGGAGATCATGAAACTATAAAAGGAATAGAAAATGATTATAAATTTGGAAACAGAAATACCTTATACTTCTATGGTTCATATGCAATGACTGAAAATTTAGACTTAGGAGCATATTTAGGTTTAGAAGCAGGTAAATGGGAAATGGCAGCAAATGAAGGAAATGGAAAATCATATTATATGGATTATGGAGTAACTTGGGAATATAAATTTTAAAAATTAAACATAATAAAAAAATAATATAAAACAAAAAAAGTAAAAATTTTTAAATAAATTTTTTTTTTTTTTTAGTTATTTTATTTAAAGATAAAATGTGTTAAAAATTGTTATTTTATTATAGTTTAATATATTTTTATATTTAAATATTATTTTTTTTATTTTTGATTATATTTTAATAATTTAAATTATTTATTTACGAATAATATAAATAAATAGATATATAAATATATATATTTATATTTTAAAATAAAAATAGTATATAAGTGTTATTTTATAAAAAGATGAATATACAATTTTTAAAATACACAAATAAAACCTTCAACGTTATTTTAATACAAAAAGTATTTTATTTTTATAAAAACTATTGATATTTTTTTATTATGTGTTATACTTATATTAAATTAGAAAAATATATATTTAAATATTTTAGAATTAAAAAAAGTATTGTGGTTAATCTCTTTTCTTACTAAATATAGAAAAGATTAACGTATAGATTATTTTATTAAAAATAAATTTTTAATAAGGTATTTATCTTAATAATTAGATCAAGGGGGAGAAAATTATGAAAAGATTAGCACTAATGTTAGCTTCAATTTTAGTAGTATCAGCAGTAGCAACAGCAAAAGAGGTAATAGTTCAACCAGAAGTGATTGAAGAACCAGTAGTAATAGTAGAAGAGGTAGCAGTTGTAGAGGAACCAGTTATGATGACCAAGGAAGTTTTTAAACCTACTGGTTATGTAAATTTTGAGACTAAATATTATGCTCCAGATGAGAATACAAAGTATGCAGATGGAGGAAACTATTTAAGAAATCAATTAAGTGGAGCGATTTCTGTAACTCCAACACAAAAGTTTGAATATAGAGTTAGAGGATATCAAAACTTAAGAAAAGAAGGAAGAGATGGAATAAAGAAAGATACTGAAATGAGATTAAGATATTATTTTAATCATGGTCAGTTAGGAGACACAAAAATTTCATCTACAACAGAACTTCAACATAAGAATTATAGTTCAGATAAAAATTATTCAAGAATTAGTGAAATATTTCAATTTAGCAAATATTTTTCTGGAATGCCTTCATGGTTAAGAAATGATAGTTTTAAATTGATACCATATTATGAATTTGCAAGTGTAAAGAATAATTCTGATTATTCAAGTAATTTAGGTTTTGATATAAAAACATATTGGGGATTACCAGGTGGAGTTGAATTAGAGTTTAACGTTTACAATACATATTATACAAAGGGTTATTTAGCTGAATTTGCTAGTAATGAAGATGGAAAGAAAGAAGATAGTCAATTTGATATAGGGGTGGAAGTTTATTTATATAAAACATTCCAACTATATTCACAAGGGAAATTTGATTTATCTTTCTACAATGAATTAGGTTATGAAAAATATGATTTAGCTAGAAAAAATGGTGTATATGAAGAAACTTTAAAAGGTTCAAAAATATTTAAAGAATCAAGTACTACATACCAAGCTTATTATTTAGTTGGATTACTACCAAATTATAAAGTAAATGAAGCTACTTTAGTATATGGTTTTGCAGGTGCTGAGTTAAAAAATAGAAAGCACATTGCTGATAGTTCAGCAGCAAGATGGGGATGGCAACCTCAAGTAACATTAGGATTTAATGTAGCATTTTAAAAAATAATATAATTTGGTAAAGTGCCTGTTAATTCAGGCACTTTATTAATTATTGGAGGTTTAATGAAAAAAATATTATTATTGTCAATAATGTTATCTTTAGTGGTATTTTCTAAAATGCCAGAAGAGGTGAAACAAGAAATTAAAAATGATGCAAGAAGTATTTATGATGAAGACAAGGAACAAAGACATATTTACATAAAGTGGCAAGAAGATTCTTATAATGAGATTGAAGAAAAAGAAAAGGAAGCAGGACTTTCATCTGAAGAATACAGAAAATTAAAAAAAGAACTTCAAGATAAATATGGACGAAATTTTGTTAAACAAAATATAGAAATAAATGAATTGATAAAAAGAGAAAAAAAAATAAAAATAGAAGTGGAAAAAAAAATAGGAATGAAACTTAGTGAAAACAAAAAAATAAATGAATTAGAAAAAGGTCAAAATATAAAATCAAAAGCTGAAATAGAAGAATTAGTTAAAAGTGATAGTATTCCAAAAGAAATTATGAATCATTTTGAAAAAGAAGCTAAAAAATTATATCCTGGAAATTTTTATGAACAAAAGAAATATTTAGAATCATCAATCTCAAATTATCATTTTATAAAAAATATAAAATAAAAAATATAAAATAAATGGTCTTATTAATGAATAAGACCATTTATTTCTTTGTTAACTCTTAAAAAAATCAATTTGTTCGATATTTAAATCTAAAATAAAAGAAAGGAAACAGATTTTTAGTATATATTAAAAAAGGAGATGATTTTTATGTATGATATAAAAGAAAAAAAACATAATTTCACATTAAAATTAACCTTAGAAGATGCAAAAAAACTACTCCTATATTTTGATGATGAGTTTATGGAAAGTTTTGATGAATTTTTAGAAACACTAGAAGAAGAAAAGAGTGATAATAATGAAGATTTAGAATACTATGATGAGTTAAGAAATATTATTGAAGATGTAGTGGATAATCTACATAAAGAGATTAGGAAAAAAGAAAGATTAAGTAAGATAGATGAAGATAAAGAAAACTTAGAATGTAGGAATATAATTGATAAATTAAATCCTTATTCAAAAGAAATTTTAAAAAAAATTTTAGAAGTTGGAAAAAAAATAAATAAAATTTCTTTATATCGTTTATATTGGTATTTACATAACTCATATCATAAAGAAGGGGAGATTATTTTTACAGAAAACTCTTTAGAAAATTTATTAGAATTAGATAGATACAAGTTAGAAAAATTTTTAATTCAGCTTTTAAAAATTCAGATTAATTTTGGTGAGATAAGAGGAAAAATAATTACAGAGTATAAAATTTTAAATAGTACAACAATAAAAATAATTTATGACCCTTATATGGTCAATCCATATATAAAAGTTTCCAAAGAAAAAAAATCAGAACTTGATGAATTCAAAAAAATAACTGCCAATATAATTTAAAAATTTAAAAGTTTAAATTTTTTAATCATATTATCATTTTATCCTTTATTTTTATTGAATAAAATGATATAGTTTAGTATATTTAACTGATATAAAGATGGAAATTTGGGAGGAGAAAATTGATATTAGCTATTGATGTGGGAAACACTCATATTGTAACAGGAATATTAGACAACTGTGGAGAGGTATTACTAAGCTTTAGAGTGGCTTCTAATGAGAAAATGACAGAGGATGAGTATTTTTCATATTTAAGGAATATTTCAAAATTTAATTTGATTGATATAAAGGCTATTGAAGGGATAATAGTAGCTTCAGTTGTACCTAGTCTTATTAATATTTTTAACTTTTTAGGGAAAAAATATTTTGATATAGAACCAATAATAGTAGATTTAGATTTAAATCTTCCTTTTAAATTTGATGATGGAATGAATTATTCTGGGTTTGGTGCTGATAGAATAATAGATATCGTTCAAGCTGTAACCGAATATAAAGAAAAAAATCTAGTGATTTTTGATTTAGGTACAGCTACAACTTATGAAGTATTAAAAGAAGGTGTTTATATAGGCGGTGGTATATTACCAGGAATTGAAATGTCAATAAATGCACTTTTTGGAAATACAGCTAAGTTACCAAAAGTAAAATTTAGTACCCCAGAAAGTATTCTAGGGAGAAATACAAATGAACAGATACAGGCAGGAATTTTTTATGGTTATGCAGGACAAATAAAACACATAATAAAAAAAATTAAAGAGATAGTAGATGCACCTTTTATTATTGCAACTGGTGGATTAGGAAAAATTCTATCAGCAGAAATAGAAGAGATTGATGTATATGATTCAGAACTGAGTATAAAAGGATTATATACTCTTTACCAAAAGAATAAAAATAGAGTGGGAAATTAAATGCTAAAAGCAGTTGGACTTATAGTTGAATATAACCCTTTTCATAATGGTCATAAATATCATTTTGAAAAAGCTAAAAAAGAATCCCAAGGTGACATTGTTATCGCTGTTATGAGTGGTGATTATGTTCAGAGGGGGGAGCCGTCTTTTTTGGATAGATGGACAAAAACACAGATGGCTCTGGAAAATGGTATTGATATTATATTGGAATTACCTAGTTTCTATTCTACTCAAAATGCTGAAATTTTTTCTATTGGTGCTGTGGGGATTTTAGATATAATGGGTGTAAGTACAATTGTTTTTGGTTCTGAATGTGGAGATATTGAAAAATTAAAAAAAATATCTCTAATAGAAGAGAGTGTAGAATTTAAAGAAAATCTTATTCTAGAACTGAAACAAGGAAAATCTTATCCCATAGCTTATAGCAATAGCTTAAAGAATATATTTCCAAATATAGAGATTAAATCTAATGATATATTGGGAATAGAATATATTAAAGCAGAGTCAAAATTAAAAAATAGAATAGCTATGAAATGTATATCAAGGATTGGTGTAGGTTATAATGATATTTCTGTATCACAAGATATAGCTAGTGCTACTGGAATTAGGAAAAAAATATTTGATATGGAAAATATAATAAAATATATTCCTAAACAAAGTTATTCTATAATGAAAGAAAAGATAGAAGGGAAAGAAATAGTAAGATTGAAAGATTTTTATTTTTTAATTAGATATGAAATAATAAATAATTATTTAAAATTGAATAAAATACAAGATATCGAAACAGGATTAGAGAATAGATTATATGAATGTGCTCAAAAATATTCTAATTTTGATGATTTTTTTGAAAATTTAATGACCAAAAGATATACAAAGGGAAGGATTCAAAGAGTCTTAATTCATATTCTTTTAGGTTTAACTGAAGAATTAACAAAAGAAGTAAAAGAAAGTGTACCTTATGTGAGAGTTATGGGATTTTCGGAAAATGGTCAAAAATATCTTTCTCAATTAAAAAAAGAAAGAAAAAAAAATGAAATAAATTCACCTAAAATAATAACAAGTTTAAAGAATATAACTAAAGAATTATCAGAAAGAGAAAGAGAAATATTAAATTTTAATGAAAAATGTTCTCTTATTTATAAGATGATTTCTTTATACGAGGAAAAAAAAATTCCATTAATAAAAAGGTAGGAATTAATGAATAATAAAATATCTCTGAAAACACAAATTTTTTATGGTGCTGGGGTAAGTTATGCCATTGTGGATCAAATCTTTGCTCAGTGGATATTATATTTTTATCTTCCACCAGAAAGCTCGGGGCTCATAAGAATTCTTCCACCAATTTTATTATCTCTAGCCCTAGGAATATCAAGAATAGTTGATATTATAACTGATCCTTTAGTTGGGTATATATCTGATAAAGTAAGTACAAGATGGGGTCGTAGAATACCTTTTATAGCTTTTGGGACTATTCCGTTATCTTTATCAACAATAGCTTTTTTTTATCCCCCTATGTCAAGTGATGGTTTAAATTTTTTATATTTAGCAGTAGTAGGTTCTATTTTCTTTAGTTTTTATACAATAGTTGGCGGTCCATATAATGCACTTATTCCAGAGATTGGAAGAAATAGTGATGAAAGGTTAGCTCTTTCCACATGGCAATCAGTATTTAGATTGATTTATAGTGGCATGGCTATGATTACACCTGGTATTTTGATAAAATATCTAGGTGATGGGAATACATTGGTTGGTATAAGGGGTATGGTTATAGTTCTTTCTATTTTATCAAGTTTAGGAGCTTGTTTTACAATATTTGGAGTAAATGAAAAAAAATATTCATTGAATAAAGTTTCTAAAATAGAATTTAAAGAAACTGTTAAAATTTTATTTAAAGAAAAATATTTTATAAATTATCTTTTAGGATTATTATTTTTCTTTGTAGGTTTTAATAGTTTAAGAGCTATAATGAATTACTATGTAGAAGATATTATGGGTTATGGAAAAGGTAGTATAACAGTAGTTTCAATTTTACTTTTTGGGGTTGCAGGATTATTTTTTTATCCTATAACTAAATTATCAAAAAAATATGGATATAAAAAATTAATGATAACTAGTTTAATATTATTGATAATTTTATCCACTACACTTTGTTTTGTTGGGAATATATTTTCTAAAAAATCAGGATTTTTTATTTTTGGACTCCTGGGAATACCAGTATCAGGAGCAGCATTTATATTTCCTCCTGCAATGCTAAGTGAAATAAGTGTTAAAATAAGTGAAAAAAATAATCAAAGTATAGAGGGGATTTGTTTTGGAATACAAGGCTTTTTTTTAAAATTAGCTTTTATGATTTCTATAATTATTTTGCCAATAATATTATCTTTTAAGGGTAATGGACTAGTGGGAAAAATTGGTATATATTCAACATCTTTGTTTTCAGCTTTTTCATTTTTAGTTGCTCTAATTTTTTATATAAAATATGAGGAGTAATTAAAAATGGATATAATTTTTATAGGAATAACAATATTAGTAACAGGAATTATATATAAAAAGAAAAATATTCTTTTTTATATAATTCCTGTTATATTTTTAATGAGAACTTATACCCAAGTAGATAATAAAAGTTATAACAGATCAGAAAAAATAAATGTAATTTCGGAAATTTATGAAGATAGAGGAGAGGTTTTAAAAATAAATAATAAATTTTCTAAAATTAAAAATTATGTAGTGGTTTCAAATCTTCCCAATGGTAAATACTATATAGAAGGTATTGTTCAAGATAAACATCAAGGTGAATATTTTAATGAATACAGGTTAGATATTATAGAAGTTAGAGAGATAAAAAATAACTTTATTGAAAATATTTTAAATAAAAGGGTGGATATAGCATTAAAAAATTCTAGTAATGAGCAAAAAAAT
Organism: uncultured Fusobacteriaceae bacterium; assembly: GCA_947072665.1. Classification (GTDB taxonomy): domain Bacteria; phylum Fusobacteriota; class Fusobacteriia; order Fusobacteriales; family Fusobacteriaceae; genus JAGNZR01. The sequence goes on from CAMTIW010000007.1 coordinate 28,436, forward strand.
TTATATAAAGGTATAGTATTAGGAGAAAAAAAACAAATTTATAAAAGAATAAAAAAACTTTTTATAGAAACTGGTGTCGCACATCTTTTGGCAATTTCAGGCTTACATATGGGAATTGTTCTCTATACCATATCAACTTTATTATTTAAATTCAAAGTAAAAAAAAGAGTTCGTGATGTTTTAACATTAGTATTTTTAACATTATATTTTTTTTGTATTCCAAGCTCTCCTTCTGTTATACGAGCTTATATAATGGCTGTTATTTATCTATTGGGAAATATACTTTATGAAAATGCTGATTTTAAAAAATCTTTGTGGATTTCTTTTATTGTTAGTTTACTTTTAAATCCTGTTATTTTTTATGATGTTTCCTTTGTTTTATCCTATTCTGCAATTTTGGGAATAATCATAATAACTCCATTTTTAAAAAAAATTAATCATTATATAAATATTTATATAAAAAAAAAATCTATTAATTATATCTTAAATTACTTTTTATTCACTTTATTTTTACAAATAATTTTATCTCCCTTAATTTTTTATTATTTTGATAAATTTTCTATAAAAACAATTTTGTGTAGTTTATTAATAACACCAATAGGAACATTGTATATATTTTCATGTTTTATTTCACTTATATTTCCAACTATGTTTATTACAAATAATTTATATTATATATTAATAAATTCCATGCTATTTTTATTAAATTATTGGTAATAATAAATTAATCAAGGGAATTTATATTGTGCTATAATAAGATATAGATTTATTTTTTAGGAGGAATTTATATGTTGAAGTATTTAGATCACAGGGTTATTAAAACAGCATTTGGAACATGTTTAGCAATTGCTATTGCAAATTATTTTGGAATTAAGTATGGAGCTACGGCGGGAGTAGTTACAATAATAAGTATACAAGGAACAAAGAAAGAATCTTTAAAAATAGCTCTTGAAAGATTAATAGCTTCTTTAATTGGTCTTTGTATATCAGCAATTTTATTTTATAGTTTTGGATATACACCCGTTGTATTAGGATTATTTATTTTGATTTTTATGCCTATTTGTATAAAATTTAATTTGTTTCAAGGATTCTTAGTAACGGTGGTTTTAACAACACATATTTTAAGTGAAAAATCAGTATCCCTTAAATTTTTAGGAAATGAATTAGGAATCTTAATTTTAGGTGGGACAATAGCTATATTACTAAATTTATATATGCCTAAACTTGAAAATAAAATAAAAAAAACCCAGGATAAAATAGATAGTTTAATGTCAGAAATAATAAAAGATATGTCAGCGGACTTACTCTGTAATTGTGTTTCAATAAATGAAGAAAAATTATTTGTTGAGTTAAAAAAAGTCATTGAATCAGGAAAAATATTAGCCCTAACAAATTTTAATAATGCATTATTAAATAGTTCCACTTATGAAATAGATTTATTTAATATGAAAAGAAATCAGTATGGTGTTTTAAAAAGAATGAGATACCATTTCAGAAGTTTTTACATAACTTATGATCAAAGTTTAATGATATCTAATTTTACAAAAAAAATTGGAGAATCAGTGGGAAAAACAAGATTATTATCTGAGCTTAAAGCTGAATTAATAACGTTAAAGTATACTTTTAGAAGAATGGATTTACCCAAAACAAGGGAAGAATTTGAAAATAGAGCTACATTAGCACAATTTTTAAATGATTTAGAAGATTTCTTGGATATAAAAACAGAGTTTATAAAAAAATATAGTGATAAATAGTTGAGGAGAAAATGAAAACAATAAAAATAGAAACTTATATAGAGTTTGAAGAAAAAAAATCTAAATTTATAGGATATATAAAACCTATTCAGACAAAAGAAGAAGCTGAAATTTTTATAAAGAAAATTAAAGAAAAACATAGGGATGCTACACATAATTGTAGTGTTTATAAAGTTTTAGAGAATGGTCAGGAGTATTTTAAAGCTGATGATGATGGTGAACCTTCTGGAACTGCAGGGAAGCCCATGGGTGAAATTTTAACTTATATGGAAGTAGATAATTTAGTTATTGTAGCTACAAGATATTTTGGAGGTATTAAATTAGGTGCAGGAGGTCTTGTTAGAAATTATGCTAAAACAGCAAAATTAGCAGTTCAAGAAGCTGGGATAGAAACTTATTTAGAAGTAAAAAAATATATGTTAGATTTTTCTTATAATAGAAATAGTGATATGGATAATTATTTGAAAACGAATAATATAGAAATTTTAGAAAAAAATTACAGTGAAAGAATAACTTATTTGGTAAATTTATCTGAAGAACAATTTAACAGTATAAAGCTAATAACAGAAGTTCTAGTTATAGAAATTTAAAAAGAGAAAGAGTTTCAAGCTCTTTCTCTTTCTATTTTTATGGTTTATGAAAACCTAAATCAGCTGGATTAATATCACCTGAAATAAATTCAATTGTTCCACCAAGTTTTTCAAAGACTTTTCTTCTTTTAATAACAATCTCAATAAGTTTATTGGTTTCATGAGGAAGATTTTCTTTTTTTGATCTTCCCTGAGACCAAAAATAAATAACTAAATTACTATCTCCAAAAATTTTAAAATTTTTCTCTTGAATTGCAATATCCAGTGCATAATAAAGAGCAGCTAATTCTCCAAAATTATTTGTTCTATCTTTCCCTAAATTTATATTTCCAAATTCATTTGTTTTATTTGGAAAATATTCATGGAGTAAAGAAAAGCCTTTTAAATTAGTAACTCGAATTTCAGTTCCAATTCCTCGTCCTGTTCCTGAATCAAAATAAATTCCATCAATTAATTTACTTTGTAAAATTTTATTATTTTTTATTTTTTCTGCTCTTTCTTCTTTTAATTTAGGATTAATTTCATACTTAGCACCATTATCAAGCCATTTTTGAGCTTCTTCCTCTAAAGAAAAAGATTTATAACGGGAAAGATTCCCTTTAACAGTAGCTTTGCAGGTATCCCAAGAGGTTGTAATTCCTTGAACATTTTTATTTATAAGTAAGTATGCATAAAATTTTTTACCTTTGAAAGCCATTGTTATCTAAACACCACCCTATATTAATTTCTTATATAATTTATCACTAAATTATAGTCTAAAAAATTAAAAAAGTAAAATAAAATTCTTGCAAAAAACAATAATACATGGTAAAATTTCTTGTAATATTGAAAACGAATCGAAAAAGGAAGGTGACACTTAAAATGAAAAAAAATATTCATCCAAAATACGATGTAATAACAGTTGAATGTACTTGTGGAGTTAAATTTGAAACTAGATCAACTTTAGCAAAACCTGAGCTTAAAATAGCTGTAAGTATGCATAAAATTTTTTACCTTTGAAAGCCATTGTTATCTAAACACCACCCTATATTAATTTCTTATATAATTTATCACTAAATTATAGTCTAAAAAATTAAAAAAGTAAAATAAAATTCTTGCAAAAAACAATAATACATGGTAAAATTTCTTGTAATATTGAAAACGAATCGAAAAAGGAAGGTGACACTTAAAATGAAAAAAAATATTCATCCAAAATACGATGTAATAACAGTTGAATGTACTTGTGGAGTTAAATTTGAAACTAGATCAACTTTAGCAAAACCTGAGCTTAAAATAGCTGTATGTTCTAATTGCCATCAATTTTATACTGGTAAAGCTAAATTTAATGATGCTGACGGTAGAGTTGATAAATTTAATAAAAAATTCAAAATTGCTAAATAATAAGAAGAGGCGAATTGCCTCTTTTTTTTGTAAAAAAAAAATTTAGGGAGGATAAAAATGGCAGTTATAGAAGTAAATCATCCATTAATTCAACACAAATTAACAATTTTAAGAGATAAGACAACGGATACTAAAACATTTAGAGAGAATCTAAATGAGATTGCAAAATTAATGACATATGAGGCTACAAAAAATCTTAAAGTAGAGGAATCTACAGTAGAAACACCAATTATGAAAACAAGAGGGTATACTTTACAGGATAAAGCTGTTGGAATTGTACCGATTTTAAGAGCAGGTCTTGGAATGGTAGAAGGAATTTTAGATTTAGTACCAACTGCTAAAATTGGACATATTGGAGTTTATAGAAATGAAGAAACTTTAGAACCAGTATATTATTATTGCAAACTTCCTGAAGATATAGCAGAAAGAAAAGTTTTACTTTTAGATCCAATGTTGGCAACAGGTGGTTCAGCTGTTTATGCCATAGATTATTTAAAAGAAAATGGAGTAACAGATATAGTATTTATGTGTTTAGTTGCTGCTCCAGAAGGAATAGCAAAAATACTCAACAAACATCCAGATGTAGATATATATATTGCAAAAATAGATCAAGGGTTAGATTCTAATGGTTATATATATCCTGGATTAGGAGATTGTGGAGATAGAATATTTGGTACTAAGTAATATTTTGGTAATATTTTTATAAAAAAATAAAAAAAACAGAGTAAAACTTGAGATTAGTTGGTTACTCTGTTTTTTGTTGTTTTTTTTTATTCAATTTTAAGGTATAATTAGATAGGTGATAAAATGTATGAATCTAAATTTTTAAAAAAAAAATTGGATATGAGTGAAAAGATACTGGGAAAAGATAAATATCTTAATTTTTCAGTAATTATTTTAATGGCAAAAATAAAAAATATAGAATATTTAATTTTTCAAAAAAGAGCTGAAAATATTAGTCAAGGTGGAGAGATATGTTTTCCTGGTGGAAAAGTAGAAAATTATGATAAGAATTCCATGGAAACCGCTCTGAGAGAATGTGAAGAAGAAATTGGTATTAGTAGAGATACTATAGAGGTATTAGGAAAGTTAGGAACTCACCTAGCTCCAAGTGGAATTATAATAGATATTTATGCAGGGAAAATAGAATTAGAAGGTTTAAAAGAGTTAAAAATAAATTATGATGAAGTGGAAAAATGTTTTTTTATACCAGTGGAATTTTTTTTAAAAGAAGAACCAAGAATTGAAAAACTACAATCAGAAACTTTACCATTTTATGAAGAAAATGGTAAAAAATATGTTTTTCCATTTAAAGAATTAAAACTTCCTAAAAAATATCATACTCCTTGGAAAAGTAAACCTAGGGAGGTATACTTTTATACATATGAGGATAATGTTATTTGGGGAATAACTGGAGAAATAATTTATGAATTTATGAAATATTTAAAATAAATTAAAATATAATAAAGGGAGAGAGATGATACTATCAAGAAAAGTAGCTAAAGAAGTTATAGAAGAACTAAAAAAATCAGGGCAAAAAGTTGTATTTACAAATGGTTGTTTTGATATTCTTCATGTGGGTCATTTGAGGTATATGAATGAAGCCAAAAATCAGGGTGATATATTAGTTGTTGCAGTGAATTCTGATGCTTCTGTGAAAAGATTAAAAGGAGAGAGTAGACCAATTAATAATGAAAGAGATAGAGCTGAAATGTTATCTGGATTAAAAGCAGTGGATTTTACAGTTGTCTTTGAAGAGGATACTCCTATGGAGATTATAGAGGAATTAAAACCAAGTATTCATGTTAAGGGTGGAGATTATAAAAAAGAAGATCTTCCTGAAACTGCAATTGTTGAAAAAAATGGTGGAGAAGTTAGAATTTTAAGTTTTGTTGAGGGGAAGTCTACAACTAATATAGTTAATAAGATTAACTCAAAATAGGAGAATTAATGAAAAAAATACTTACTTTTAATGAAATAAATATTGTTGCTAAAAAATTAGCAAATTTAGTAAAAGAAAATACAGTAATAGCTCTAATAGGAGATTTAGGGACAGGAAAAACAACTTTTGTTAAAACTTTTGCCAAAGAGTTAGGAGTGTTAGAAACTTTAAAAAGTCCTACATTTAATTATTATTTGGAATATAAATCAGGGCGATTACCATTATATCATTTTGATGTATATAGATTAACAGATGCAGAAGAGGTATATGAAATAGGTTATGAAGATTGTTTAAATTGTGGTGGGATAACTCTCATTGAATGGGCTGATATAATAGAATCAGAACTTCCTAAGGAGTATATAGAAATAAAGTTTAATTATTATGCAGAAGAAGAAAGAGAAATAGAAATAAATGTATACGGAAATAAAGAATTAGAAAAGGAGGTGGGAAATGTTAATTTTGGCAATTGATACTTCCACTAAGGTGGGAACAGTAGCACTTTATTCAGAAGAAAAAGGAACTGTTGGAGAAATAACTATTAATAGTAATTCTAATCATTCAGAGACTATTATGGGTGCAATAGATTCTCTTTTTAAATTAACTAATATGAATATTAAAGAGGTAGATACGGTTGCGGTAAGTATAGGACCGGGTTCTTTTACAGGGATTAGAATAGGGGTTGGTCTTGCAAAAGGACTTGCTTTCTCGTTAAAAAAATCAATTGTAGGTATTAATGAATTAGAAGTTATTGCCATGCTCGCTAATAGTGAAGGTGAAAATATAAAAATTATGCCCATGATAGATGCTAGAAAATCAAGAGTTTATTATAGTTTATACATAAAAAATAAAATGGGTAAATTAAATTCAGAGTTAGGATACTTAGATGGAGAAATATCAGATTTTTTACCTAAATATAAAAATGATAAAATTATTTTTGTAGGTGATGGTGCTATTGCTTATAAAAATGAAATACAGGAAATTATGGGAGAAAATGCTGTATTTTTATCTAAAGCTTTATCTCTTCCTAGAGCATTAATTTTAGCGGAACTTTCATTGGAAAAGGAAAAAGATAATTTAATTACACTGGAACCTTTTTATATAAGCAAAACACAAGCTGAAAGAGAAAAAATTGAAAAAAATAAAAAGGTTTAATTTTAAAGGAGGACAAAATGAATAAAATAATAAATCTCAATGCAGCTTCTTTTGAAGAGAAAATACTAAAAGGAACAGGAGTTGTATTAGTAGATTTTTGGGCTGAATGGTGTGGTCCCTGTAAAATGTTAGGGCCAATTTTAGAAGAGATTTCACAAGAAACTGACATAAAAATTTGTAAAATAGATGTAGATAGTAATCCAGAAATAACTTCAACTTTTAAAATTAGAAGTATTCCTACAATGATAATATTTAAAGATGGAGTTCAAGTAGATCATTTCATAGGATTTAAAGCAAAAGATGAGATATTAAATAAATTAGCAACATATTAAAACTTATAATCTGCATATTTATAAAGTTTATCGTGGAGGGAGAAATTTGTGAATAAAAAAAATAGAAAACAACATTTCAAATATAAAATATTCAAGAGAAAGGTTTATTTTATAGGAGCTCTATTAATTATATCTTCTATTTTATCTGGAGAAAATATAGTGGATATTGATCTTAATGACGAAAGCTTAGTTTCTACTGAGGGAGTAATTGTAAACTATGGAAATATGAAGATGAATATTTTAGATTTGAAAAGAGATACCAAAAAAAATCTAGCTTACCTGAATAAGAAATTTTCAACTAAAATATATGATCCCAGAGGAAGTGGTTATATAGAATCTAGCCATGGTAAGGTAGCTTTAGATGGTAAATATGGAGAATTTTTTAATGCCTATGGATATTTAGAAGTTGGGAAATCAACAGGGGCAGAATATCCAAATGATAAAATATATTATGGTGGAGATCTAATTGATTATAGTAATGGAGTAGCAACTATAAAAAATGGTTGGATAACAACTGATCCTAAAATAAGTAAAACTAAAAATCCAAATGATGCAGGTTATCATCTATTAACGGAGAATACTGTAATAGAACCTGGCAAACAAATTACATTGAAAGGGATAGATTTTTATAAAGGAAAAACAAGTTATTTACCTTTTAGATTTCCTTGGTATAGAGCTAATATTCGTCAAGGTTCTACAGTTCCTCTTTTTCCTGTTTGGGGAAGTGATGATGAATTAGGAAGTTACACTACTTGGGGTATGCTTTATGGAAATAAAGAGGATAAATTTAAGGGTGGTTTTGCTCCAAAATTTGGAGACCAAGCTGGATTTTATATAGGTAGATGGGAAAACTGGTATGAGACAGAAAAATATGGAACTACAAAGTTGAATATAGATGACCTTTTAGTTTATAAAAAAAGCAATGGTGATAATAAAGATAAGAAATATAGTGTGAATTTACTCCATAATTATTCTGGAGAATATGGAACATTAGGCTTAGATATTCTAAGCGCTACTAATAACATGATACCTGGTTTAGATGATGCAATAAAAGATTATAGTAGTAATGATTGGCAAGGGTTAAAAGGTGAAGAAGTAAAACCTAATAATCATATAAATTTTTATTCATTAGATACAGAATTAAAAGGGTTAGGGAAAGAAAAAGATATAACTTTTAGTGGAAAGGTTAAACAAGTTAGTAATAAAAAAAGTTATAACTTAATGGTTTATGATATGATAGATGATGATGGAGTAGGAGATTATGACCTATTCACTGATTTGAAACTAACTAAAGAAAATAAAGACTATAAAATGAGTAGTTATTATAAACAATTAGATGATGTAAATCCGGGAAATAGTATAGATGATTTACAATCTAAGGGTGAAAGTTTTGGGTTTGGTATTTTAGATAAAAAGAACAAAATAAATTTAAGTTATGATAAGCAAACAGGAGATAAATGGAGACCAGTAACTTTTATAGAAAGTGATTCAGATTTAAAACCTGCAATGTTTACTAAGCCTATAAAAAATTCTTTGGTAGGTAGAAAAGCAGATTATACTCTCTTAACTGTTCCGGAATATGATATATATGACAGTGAAAAATTAAATTTTTCAATAGGAGACTATGAATTATATGGAAATACAAGGTTTAAAACAGGGTATAATTATCTTAAAACAGAGAAAGAACTTTCTTTATTAGATGATCCTTTTAGAAAAAGATCCATTAATTATAATAGTAGAGATATAGAATTAAACAGATATAATAATACAGTCTATGAAAAAATCCAAGAGGAAAGAGGTTGGGTAGAACTATCTAATAACAATAATTTCTTAACAATTGGTGGTGGAAATTCTAAAGAGGAAATTTGGGATAGAGATGGTTATTATAGTTATTCAAAATTTTTAGAGGGAGAAGCCTATACTAAATATATAAACGAATCTTCTTTTGCTGATATTAAATTGGAAAATCAAAGATTTGAAACTGAAAAATTTGGTATATTTAAGCCTTATATTGGAGTTCGTTATGATGACTATAAAAAGGGTAGCATAACTGGAATAAAATCTTCTGAGTTGGCGGATTCTTCTATTAGAACACAAGCAGGATTAGAACATGATATTAACTTATATAATGGAAAATCTGGAGATATAGACAATAAATTTAATTATAGTTTCCAAAAATATGATAAAAAAAATATAAGATTAACAACAAAAGAGGACTTTCATAAATTTAGTGAAGAAATTAAATTTAATTTAGGGGATACCAAAGGTAAATATATAGGAAAGGCAGAACTGGTAAATAGAGCTAATGATAATGAGAGAAAATATGAATCTTTTGATAATAAATTTATTTTTGATATTTCTGAGAAACAGACTTTAGGTTTTAATTACGGGACGAACAAAAGATTTACTAATAAAAATACAGAAAAATCTAATAAAAACGATTTAACTTTAGAAAATTTTGGAGCTAGCTATAGATTAGACAAACATACATTATCCTATAGAGGAGAAAAAATAGATTCTAATATTTGGAAAATAAAAGATATTGGACTCTTAAAAACTGATGATTCAAAAGAAATTATAAAAATGAATTTTTATAACTATTCATATAATTTAAAAAATGGTGATAGAATTGGTTTAAATTATATGGAAGGAACAGATAAAAGAGATAATTTAACTTTAAATAAAAAAGAGATAGATATAAAAAAATCATCTTATGGAGCTTCATATTTTGACTTTGGAACACGTTATGAAAATAATTATAGCGTAAATTATGGAAAAAATAGATATGGTGGGGAAACTGGGAAATATTCTTCAGATACCTATTCATTTAGTTATTCATTCTTAGATAAAAGTATGGATGAAGAGTTTTTAAAAGAGTATGCTATGAGAGAGTTTGATAAGAATTATGATGAGTTAACTGTGGAGGATTTAGATAGAGTTTCTTCTATTATGAAAGGAAGAGCTCAAAAAATAGAAGAAAAAAGTACTAAGTTTGATCTTACAAGTGTATGGAAAAGACCGATAGCTTTTACAGGAGATTATACAAGAAAGTTTTCAATAGATTCTACAATTGAAAAAAATGAAGTAAGAGATTCTATTGAAGATTTCAAAGTGAATTTAGGTTATTCTCAAAGAAGAATAGGAATAGGATATACATATTCAGAAGAGGTTGAAAATCCATCTAACTGGGAAAATAGTAAAACTAGAGAACATTTGTTATCATTAAATGCAAAAGTTGGAAGACCAAGCGAAGGATATAGAGTAACTACCTATGCTAAAATTAAAGATCATTTGTATTCCAAAGATGAAAGTAAATCAGGGAAAACTATAGGGATTGAATTAGGGAAAGAAATGGGATACTACGAATGGTCTGTGGCATATTTGAGAGAGTATGATTATAGGACAAGAGACTATGAATGGAAAGTAGCTTTACAATTTACATTATTAACATTCCCAGATAAACCATTATTAGGATTAGGTGCAAAAAGAAATATAGGACCAAATAGTAAAACAAAACCGATAGGTTCATTTATGGATGGAATAAAAGCTAAAGATGTAGACATGGATTAAAAATATAGACAAATCCTAAAGAAAGTAGTAGAATAATAATCAAATAAAAATAAAAATTGATAAATAAGAAATAGGGAGGAAAATTATGAAAATTTTATTGCCAAGTGGAGATTCACTCATTTTTGAAAATCCAGTAAACATGTTTGAAATAGCTAAAAAAATCAGTAATTCTTTAGCAAAAAAATCAGTGGCTGTTAGAATAGATGGAGAATTATTTGATATGAGTCATATATTAGATAAAGATGCCAGTATAGAATTTATAATGATAGATTCAGAAGAGGGAGAAGAGGTTTTAAGACACTCTACAGCACATCTTATGGCAGATGCTGTAGTAAGGTTGTTCCCAGGGACAAAAGTTGCTATAGGACCATCTATTGAGAATGGATTCTACTATGATTTTGACCCAACAGTTCAGTTTAGTGATGGAGACTTAGAAAAGATAGAAGCTGAAATGAAAAAAATAGTTAAAGAAAATACAAAAATAGAAAGAATTCTAATGACAAGAGAAGATGCAATTGAGCATTTTAAAAAATTAGATGAAAACTACAAAGTTGAAATAATTGAAAGTATTGCCAAGGGAGAGATATTATCTTTCTATAAGCAAGGTGAATTCATGGACCTTTGTCGTGGACCACACGTACCTTCTACTAGTTATTTAAAAACATTTAAATTAAAAAATGTTGCAGGTGCTTATTGGAGAGGAGACTCTAAAAATAAGATGCTTCAAAGAATATATGGGCTTGCATTTTCAGATGATACTAGATTGAAAGCACATCTTAAATTTTTAGAAGAAGCTGAAAGAAGAGATCATAGAAAAATAGGGAAAGAATTAGATTTATTTTTTATGAGTGACTATGGGCCAGGATTCCCTTTCTTTTTACCAAAAGGAATGATAATGAGAAATGTATTGACTGACCTTTGGAGAAAAGAACATGTAAAAGCTGGTTATGATCAAATACAAACTCCTATAATGTTAAATAAAGAACTTTGGGAAACTTCTGGACACTGGTTTAATTATAGAGAAAACATGTATACTTCAGAAATAGATGAAACAGAATTTGCAATAAAACCTATGAACTGTCCTGGAGGAATGCTTGTTTATAAACAACAATTACATTCATATAAGGAATTACCAATTAGGGCTGGAGAGTTAGGAATAGTTCATAGACATGAATTTTCAGGTGCATTACATGGTCTTATGAGAGTTAGAACTTTCACACAAGATGATGCACATATATTTATGAGAGAGGATCAAATAGAAGAGGAAATAATTGGAGTAATAAACTTAATTGATAAATTCTATAAAGGTTTATTTGGTTTTGAATATTCAATAGAACTTTCAACAAAACCAGAAAAAGCTATTGGAACTCAAGAAATTTGGGATAAATCAGAGGCTGCACTGGAAAGAGCATTAAATAAATTAGGTAGAGATTTTAAAATAAATCCAGGAGATGGAGCTTTTTATGGTCCAAAACTAGACTTTAAAATTAAAGATGCAATAGGAAGAGTTTGGCAATGTGGAAC
>CAMTIW010000008.1 GCA_947072665.1 uncultured Fusobacteriaceae bacterium
GAAGCTGCCTGGGAGAATAGGAATTTGCCAAGCTTTTTTATTGTAAAGAAAAGAGGAAATCTTAAAGGATTTTCTCTTTTTTTGTATATTATTTCATTAAAGATGTAATATTAGAAAATATAATAACTTTTGATTTATTTTATTCGTCAAATTTAAATTATTGTGTAATAAACTGTATTTTTATAGTATAATATACAAAGTTTAATTTAATTAAGCTAAATATAGGGAAATCTATAATAATAATGGGGGAATAAAATGAGAAAATTTTTATCAGTTTTAGTAATTTGTATAATGGGTATAATATTTAATAAAAAAACTTTTTCAGTTGAAAAAGTTGATATTGTAATAACTAATGGAACAGTTTTAACGATGAATAGTGAAAAAGAAGTAATAGAAAATGGAGTAGTTATAGTAAAAAATAACAAAATATTAGAAGTTGGAAAGAAAGGAATAGAAAAGAAATATAGTGCTAAAAAAATAATAGATGCCAATGAAGGAATTATTATGCCAGGAATGATAAATACTCATACCCACGTATCTATGAGTGTTTTTAGAAGTCTAGCTGATGATGTTCCAGATAGATTAAATAGATATTTATTCCCTCTTGAAAAGCAAATGGTATCTCCAGAAATGGTATATTTAGGTGCTATTCATGGCTCTATTGAAATGGCAAAATCAGGAGTAACAACAATAACAGATATGTATTATTTTGAAGATAAAGTAGCAGAAGCAGTGAAAAAAATTGGAATTAGAGGTGTACTTGGAGAATCAGTTATAAAATTTCCAGTGGCAGATGCGAAAGAACCTTTTGGAGGAATAGAGTATGCTAAAAAATTTATAGAGAAATATAAAAATGACGAGTTAATAACCCCAGCTTTTGCACCACACGCACCACACACTAACGATACGAAACATCTACAAATTATAAATAAGTTATCCAAAGAATATAATGTTCCAGTTCTAATGCATGTAGCTGAAACAGAAAAAGAAAGTGAAATCTATAAAAATAAATATAATATGAGTCCTGTTGAATATTTAGATTCTATTGGAGTATTAGATGAAAGATTTGTTGCTGCACATTTAATTTTTGTAAATGATAAAGATATAGAAATTCTTAAAAAAAGAGATGTTGGAATAGCTCATAATATGGTTGCTAATATAAAATCAGCCAAGGGAATTTCACCAGCACTAAAGATGCATGATAAAGGATTAAGAGTAGGTTTGGGAACAGATGGACCTATGAGTGGAAATACTTTGGATATAATTGGACAAATGGGCTATGTTGCTAAATTACATAAGTTAGATACAGGGGACAGAGCTGCATTGCCACCTATTAAAGCAGTTGAAATGGCAACTATAGGTGGAGCAAGAGCACTTCATATGGAAGATAAAATAGGAAGTTTAGAGAAGGGGAAACTTGCAGATATAGTAATTGTAGAAACTCAATCACCTAATATGGTGCCAATATATGATGCATATTCAGCACTTGTATATTCTGCCAATGCTTCTAATGTAGAAACAGTTATTGTGAATGGAAAAATTATAGTAGAAGATAAAAAACTTAAAACATATGATGAAAAATTATCAAGAAAAAATATGAATGAATTTAAGGATAAAGTTATTAAAATAGCTGAAACTTTATAAGAAATAAATATATTTTCATAAAAAGGTCCACAAATTTTATTTGTAGACCTTTTTATTTTTTGTGGATTTAATTTTTTAATAAATATGCCTTATATAGCTGTTTGAGTGCTCTCATACAGCTTCTTTTAATTCTATCATTTTCTTTTAAATGCTTAGTTTTAGTAGCTTTTTCTAGATAACCTTTATATATATATATTTGAGTTTGATTGAGCATATTTACATGGGATGGTGAGATATATTTTTCTTTTACCATTTTTAAAAGTAAATATTTATTTCTTTCTTCTAGATTTAGTTTTAAAAGCATGGGATAAAATTTAGAGGAGAGGTCTTTTATATTTTCAGGAAAAAATTTATAAAAATCTTTTATTTCATAGTATTCTTCCATTTTATCTTTATGAAATTCAAATGATGAAAAAAAGATAGAATAAAAAATTTCAGGATTTTCAAAGGAACAACTACAAAAAAAATCCCAAACTAAAATATTTTCCTCCAAACTATTTTTTGGATTTCCAACATATATTTCTAAATTTTCATTATAGTATCTTAAAAATTTTAAACTGGATAAAAAAATTAAATCATCAAATTTTTTAAAGTGCGAGTAAATTGTTCCGCTAGTGTAACCAGCTCTGGCAGAAACTTTTCTGATGGAGATACCAGATAATCCTTCCTCCTCTAACATTTGTGATGTAGTTTCTATTAAAATACGTTTGACATTATGTATATATTTCTGTTCTTTCATAAGTTCAACTCCAAGTATATTTTTAATATATTTTATCATTTTATGTTCTAAAAGTACAATTTATGTAAAAAAATAAAAAATAAATTTGACATTTAACCTTAAATAAAGTATAAATTTATTAAGGTAATCGCGATTAATAAAAATATGAGGTGAGACATGAAATTAGAATTTGGAAATTTTTATGTGAAAGATGTTAAGTTTGGCGAAGAAAATTCTTATATTAAGGGAATACTTACAATTAATAAAATGGAAGCTTTAAATCTTATTAAAGAAGATGAGCATATTATATGGGCTGATATAGTAATAGCACGCCCTGGAGAAAGTAAAAGAATAGTTCCAATAAAAGAAGCTATTGAAGCGAGAGTTCGACTTGATGATAAAACTATTTTTCCAGGAGTAATTGGAGATTTAAGGCAGTGTGGTGAAGGAAAAATTTATACATTAAAAAATATGAGCGTAATGGGTGTTGGAAAACATTGGGGAAGTTTTGGAGACGGAATAGTAGATATGAGTGGAAAAGGAGCCAGTTATTCATATTATTCTAAACTTATAAATATATGTCTTGTTGCAGATACAGATGAAGAATTTGAAAGAAACGAACAACAGAAAAAAAATAAAGCAATAAGATGGGGTGCTATGAAACTTTCTGAATATATAGGGAAAATTGTGAAGGACTTAGTTCCTGAAACAACAGAAATTTTTGAATTAGAGCCTATAACTAAAAGAAATGAAGAAGTTCAAAAGCTACCAAGTGTAGTCTATGTTATGCAACCACAGTCACAAATGGAAGAGTTGGGATATAATGATCTTTTATATGGTTGGGACATGAATAGAATGTTACCAACATTTATGCATCCTAATGAAATTTTTGACGGAGCGATAATTGGCGGTTCATTTATGCCTTGTTCTTCTAAATGGTCAACTTATGATATGCAAAACTGCCCAATGATAAAAGAACTTTATAAAGAGCATGGAAAAACAATTAATTTTTTAGGTGTAATTATGTCAAACTTAAATGTTTCTTTGGAACAAAAAAACAGAGCTGCTTTATATGTGGCACAAATAGCTAAATCTTTGGGAGCAGACAGTGCTATTTTAGCAGAAGAAGGATATGGAAATCCTGATGCAGACTTTATTGCATGTTTTGTGGCTCTTGAAGATGCAGGGGTAAAGACAGTTGGAATTACAAATGAATGTACAGGGAGAGATGGTCGTTCACAACCACTGGTAGCATTAGATGAAAAAGCTAACGCTATAGTATCTTGTGGTAATGTTTCTCAACTTTTAGAACTTCCTCCTATGGAAGAGGTAATAGGAGAACTTGAATCCATTGGAAGGGATGGTCTTGCTGGTGGATGGGAAGGAGATGAAAAATTAGGTCCTTCTGTAAGAAAAGATGGTTCTATTATTATTGAAAATAATTCAATGTTTTGTGGTGATATGGTAATTGGTTGGTCTAAAAAAATAGTTAAAGAGTTTTAGGAGGAAAAGAATGAAAAAAGGAATTCTTTATATTAATCAATTTTTTGCTGGAATAGGTGGAGAAGATAAAGCTGATTTTTCTCCAGAAATAAGAGAAGGAGTTTTTGGACCTGGAATAGCTTTTAATAAATGTTTAAATGATGTAGAAATCTCTCATACTATAATATGTGGAGATAATTTTATGAGCTCTCATACAGATGAGGCAATAAAAATAATATTTTCATTAATTAAGGATTTAGAATTTGATTTTTTCTTTGCTGGTCCAGCATTTCAAGCGGGAAGATATGGTGTAGCTTGTGGAACTATAGGAAAAATTATAAAAGAAAAATATAATATTCCTATTTTTTCATCTATGCATAAGGAGAATCCTGGTGTTGATATGTTTAAAAAAGAATTTATTATTTTTAAAGGGGGAAGAAGTGCAGCCTCTATGAAGGAAGATATTCAGGTAATAGCAAATTATGTGAATAAATTAACTACCTATGAAAAATTAGGAGATGCAGAGGAAGAAAATTATTTTGGTCGTGGAATTAGATATCAAATTGATGAAGAAAATAATAGAGAAACTGGGGCAGTACGTGCAGTTAAAATGTTATTGAAAAAAATATCAGGAGAGGATTATACAACAGAGCTTCCTATACCTAAATTAGAAACAGTTCCAATTGCACCGCCTATTAAGGATTTAAAACGTTCAAAAATAGCTTTAATTACTACTGGAGGTGTTGTTCCTTTAGATAATCCAGATAGAATTCAATCTGCTTCAGCAACTAGATGGGGTATGTATGATATAAGTAAATTAGATAAATTAGAAACTAAAGTATATAAGACAATACATGCTGGGTATGACCCTTCAGCTATAGATAAAAATCCTGATTTGTGTGTTCCTTTAGATGCTCTTAGAGCTTATGAAAAAGAAGGTAAAATAGGGGCGATAGATGATTATTTTTATACAACAGTTGGAACAGGGACTACAGAAGCTGAGGCAGTAAGAATGGCGAAAGAAATAATTATTCATTTAAAAGAACATAATGTGGATGGTGTTATTTTAACTTCCACTTGAGGAACGTGCACTCGTTGCGGAGCAACGATGGTAAAAGAAATTGAAAAAGCTGGTTTTCCAGTTGTACAAATGGCTAATTTAATCCCTGTAGCTAAAAGT
This sequence comes from uncultured Fusobacteriaceae bacterium, assembly GCA_947072665.1. Taxonomy (GTDB): domain Bacteria; phylum Fusobacteriota; class Fusobacteriia; order Fusobacteriales; family Fusobacteriaceae; genus JAGNZR01. Next base: position 5,025 of record CAMTIW010000008.1, read on the forward strand.
GTAGGGGCCAACAAAATAGTCCCAACAATCTCAATTCCTTATCCTTTAGGAGACCCTAATACTTCTATAAGTGAACAGTGGAAATTAAGATATCATAGAGTAGGAGTTGCTTTAGATGCTTTAACAACAGATATAAAAGAACAGACAGTATTTAGTGTGAAAATTTAATTAGATTTAAAAGAAGACCTCTTTGAATTAAAAGAGGTTTCTTTTAAAAAGGGGGGATAGATGGATAAAAAATATAGTAATACAGTTTTTTTTGTATCAGTTATTATCTCTGTAATAATAGTACTTTGGGGACTACTAGCACCACTAAATTTTCAAGAAGTTGCAAATTGGTTATTTTATGTAATATCTAAGCAATTTGGATGGTTTTATATTTTATCAATGGCAATATTTATTTTTTTCTCACTATGGTTAGCATATTTTAGTAGGTTTCGAAACATAAAATTAGGGAAAGATGATGAGAAAGCTGAATATTCAACATTTTCATGGTTTGCAATGCTTTTTTCAGCAGGAATGGGAGTAGGATTAATTTTTTGGGGAATAGCAGAACCTATAAATTATTTTTTAAATCCATTAAATGAAGTTCCAGGAACAAGAGAGGCTGCTATGTTTGCTTTTAATAAATCTTTTTTGCACTGGGGAGCTCACCCTTGGGCAGCTTATTCAATTATAGGAATGGCACTTGCTTATATACAATTTAGAAAAAATAAAAAAGGATTAATTAGTTCTTTACTTATACCGTTGTTTGGTGATAATTTTGGGAATACTATTTTTGGAAAAGGGATAGATATTCTTACTGTAATAGCAACAATTGCAGGAATAGCAACTTCTTTGGGACTAGGAACTTATCAAATTAATAGTGGTCTTAGTTTTATATTTGGAATTCCAAATTCTAGTTTGACTCAAATTTTAATTATTATAATAACTACTGTTATAGTTATTATATCTGTTTCAACCCCATTAGAAAAAGGAATAAAGCTTATTTCAAACTTAAATATTTATTTTGCTATTCTACTTTTAATATTTTGTTTTGTATTTGGACCAACATTAGATATAATTAATACTTTTGTTGATGGATTAGGACTTTATTTTTCAAATTTTATGACAAATACATTTTCTATAGGAGCTTTTGAAGATAATTCTTGGTATGGTTCGTGGACTCTATTTTATTGGGCATGGTTTATAGCATGGGCACCTTTTACCGGAATGTTTATAGCAAGAATATCTAAAGGAAGAACAATAAAAGAATTTGTTACAGGAGTATTAATAGCACCTGCTTTAGTTTCATTTATATGGTTTTCTATATTTGGAAGAATAGGGATAAATTCTTCACTTGTCATTATGGAGAAAGCTATAAAATCAACACCAACAGCTTATTTTATAGTAATGGAACAATTTTCATGGGGGACAGCAGTCAGTATATTTACTATTATTTTGCTATTTACATTTTTTATAACTTCAGCTAATTCAGCAACTTATGTACTTGGAATCTTAAGCTCAGATGGAGATTTAAATCCAACGAATAAGAAAAAAATTATTTGGGCTTTACTTCAATCTGCTTTTGCTATGTCTTTGATGATTGGAAGTGAGAATGGATTGCAAATGTTACAAACGGCGTCAATTACATTAGCTTTACCTTTTGCATTTATAATGATTCTTTGTATAGTATCGTTTATGAAAGAATTGAATAAAGAATAAAAAAAATAACTATTCAGATATAATTTTTCTGAATAGTTATTTTTTTTAAAACTTCAAAACCAGCTCAACAGGACAATGATCAGAGCCTAAAATTTCATTATGAATTTTTGCTAATCCTATATTTTCTTTTAAAGAATCAGAGACGATAAAGTAATCGATTCTCCAACCTGTATTTTTCTCTCTAGCATGAAATCTATAAGACCACCAAGAGTAAGCACCTTCTAAGTCAGGATAAAGATATCTAAAACTATCTGTAAAACCAGAGGATAGAAGAATTGACATCTTATCTCTTTCTTCATCAGAGAAACCTGGATTTCGTTTATTTGCTTTAGGATTTTTAAGGTCAATTTCCTTATGAGCAACATTTAAATCACCACATAAAACAACAGGTTTAGATTGGTTAAGTTTTAATAAATGATTTCTAAATTCATCTTCCCAATCCATTCTATCATCAAGTCTAGCCAGTGCTTCTTTTGAATTAGGAGTATATACATTTACTAAAAAGAATTTTTCAAACTCCAAGGTTATAACTCGCCCTTCTTTATCATGATGTTCTATACCTAAGTCATATTTAACAGAAAGAGGCTCTGTTTTTGAAAAAATAGCTGTTCCAGAATATCCTTTTTTTTCTGCTGAATTCCAATATTGATGATAGCCAGGGAAATCTAAAACTATTTGCCCTTCTTGACATTTTGTTTCCTGAATTGAAAAAAAATCTGCATCTATCTCTTTAAAGAATTCTAAAAATCCTTTTTGAGCACAAGCTCTTATTCCGTTTACATTCCATGATATAAATTTCATATTTCTCCCATTATTATTCTATTCATAATCTATTAAATATTTAATTAAATCAACTTCTGGTCTAGGAGATTCCATATCTTCATCAACATAGTGAGCACCTTGTTCAAAAGCAATTTCAACCAATCCTTTATATTCACCAATATAAGGGATTTCTATTTTAGTTATTCCAAAATTAAGTCCGATTTGATGAAGTTCTGTTAAAAATTTTTGTAGTTCATCAATAGAATATTTACCTCTATTTATATAGTCGGTAAATAAAACAATTATATTTTGTATTTTTTCTAGACTTTTATCTTTTTTACCATATAAAACATAAAGTTTATCAAGTAGGTCATTTAAAGATATTTTCATATCTTGAGGTAGTTCATATTTGCTGTAATTCCAAGATATTTGTCTTGGAAAAGTTTCAGAAAAATAGTATTCCAAAAGTTCTTTTCCTGTATCAAAGGCTCTTACCGTAGATAAACTTAACCATTCTTTATCGTGTTTTTCATATTCTATATCAAGAGATAGTATTTTATTCAAATCATTTTCATCTTCAAATATATATTTTTCACTATTCCAAGTTATATATTCTTGCTCCAAAATCATATTTCCTCCAAGTCATTTTTACGAACTAATTATTTTTTATTTTCTTCATATTATACTCTAATAATAGAAAAAAAACTAGAATAAGCTTAGGAATATTAGATGAAGTTCATATATTTTCTAAACCATTCTTACCATATGCAAGATAACTCCAGCTAAAAATTCTTTGTAATGGTTATCTTTTGCAGCATATAGGTGGTCTATTAGTATCTTAACGTCTTCTTTTACTTCAGAATTAGGAATTTCTGCATATATATTTTGCAATTCACCAGAAAATTGTTCCATAAATAAATCAAAAAAACTAAATCCCATAGCTAATTTTATTCCTGCTGATTCATCAAAAGAATCACAAGCGGATAAAATTACATCTATTCTCTTTTCTCTGTCACTGATTTTTATATTATTATTTTTCATTTTTATACACTTCCTCCTTAAATTTTATTTTATCTTAGAAAAATATTGTAGCACCCTCTAAATTATCTACTTCTGAAACAATAATATTATCTTTTTTTAAAATTTTCATAAGGAATAAAAGAATCATTGTTCCTGCAATAACAAATTCAGCTCTTTTAGGCTCCAGTCCAATAATATTTTTTCTTTCCTCTAAAGTTTTACTTTTAAATAGTTCTAAATTAGCTTCTATTATTTCCTTTGTTAAATTAAAAAGATTAATTTGTTCACTGTTGTAAACCTGCATTTTTTTAAAAATAGTGACATGAGTTGTAACAGTAGCTGCAACTCCTATAAGTGAAAAATTAGAAAATGAAATATTATTCAAGGAAGAAAAACTTTCTTCTAGCCAATCAGAACATTTTTGTATATTTTCATTACTATAAACTCCATGAGAAAAGAATTTTTCGGTAGCTCTAACAGCACCAACATCAAAACTTTTAATAAATTCCAACGCTCCTTTTTCCCCCATGGAAATTTCAGTGCTTCCTCCTCCTATATCTAGGATTGCAATTTTATTTTCTGAAAAAATACTACTTATACCAGTAAAACTTAATGTTGCTTCTGTTTCTCCAGAGATACATCTTATATTAATACCTTGATTTCTAACATTTTCCATAAAAATCTCTCTGTTGGAAGCATCTCTTACTGCAGAGGTAGCAAAAGCTTCGATGTCTGTTGCACCATAAGAAATTGCAATATTATTAAAGTTTTTTATAGCTTTTATTGTTCTATCCATAGCTTCATTATTCAAGTAATTAGAAGAATCAACCCCTTGACCCAAAGAGGTTATTTCCATGTCTTTGAATAAAGATTTAATAATTTTATTTTTAAAGTTTGAGTGTTGAGAATAGTTATCTTCCGTTACTTCAGAAATAAATATTCTTGCAGAATTTGTTCCAATATCTAAAACTGCTTTTATTTTAGAATTTATTTCAGTACAGAAAAGTTGATTAAATTCACTTATTTGCTCTTCATTTAATGTTATATTTTTTAATTTCCCAAAATTTTCAAAAGTTATAAAATTTAATCCTGAGGTGCTATTTTTTTTATCTTTCTTCATGAAATTTATAAGAGTATCATCTTTTATATATACTGGTTGGGAATTTATTTTATATTTCTCAAAAAGGTTAAGAACTTCTTTTTTTATTTTTAAGAGATTAGAAAGAATAATATTATCGTCCTTATTAAGGAATTCTGTAAGAGTTATTTCAAAAATAATTCCCTTAGCAACTCCTTCTCCGTGTGGCATATTTTTAAATCTATATATGGATTCCAAAGCATGTCCATAGGTATGACCAAAATTTAAAATAGCTCTGACTCCTTTTTCTTTTTCGTCATTTTCAACTATTAATTTTTTTATCTCACAAGAATATCTTATCATTTTTATCAATAGTTCATTATTTAAATTTAAAATTTCATCTGCATTAGAGGTTAGAAAATCAAAATAATCTCTATTATTTTTTATTAAAGAATGTTTTATAACTTCACCCATTCCAGAAATAAATTGCTGTTTTTCTAAAGTTTCTAGAAATTTTGTATCTATAATAACAGCTTTTGGTTGATAAAAAGCACCTATTAAATTTTTACTATCTCTATGATTGATAGCAACTTTCCCTCCAATACTTGCATCTACTTGTGCTAATAAAGAAGTTGGAATTTGAATGAAATCAATCCCCCGCATATATGTTGCTGCAATATACCCCCCCATATCACAGATAACACCACCACCCAAAGAAAGAATAAGTGAGTTTCTAAAAAAGTTATTATCTTCCATAAAGTCATATATTTTTTCAATATTATCGTAGTTTTTATATTCTTCACCATCAGGAAGTTGAAAATATTTTGCATTGGGGATAAGGTTTAAAATATCATTTTTATATAATGCTCCAACCTTATCATTACTTAATAGCAGTATAGAGTCATACTTTTCTATATATTTTTTTAGTCTAATTAAAGAGTTATAACCTATATAAATATTATAATTTTGTTCTTTTAAAGCAATATTTAAAATATCCATTCTATTTCCTCTCATTATTTTTTATTTGTATTATTTTACCATATCTTTAGATTATATAGTAGACTCAATATTTTTTATTTAAAAAAAAGAGTTAGTACTTTTCAGCACTAACTCTTAAAGATTACTTCTTTAACCTATATTGTTCTCAGGAGAATATTTTTCTCCTAAAAGATTTATAATTTTTTCAGTTCCTTCTTCTATTGTTTCGTAGAATAACTCCTCTCTAAACTCATATTTATCTATACTCTTTTGATAGAGAGCATCATAATAACTAGTCATAAGTTTTTCAGAGATTAAAGGTAAATTACCCTCTTCAAGAAGGACTAAAAGTTCATCTACATATGAATGAGGTGCATATCTTTTTATTCTTAATATACATTCTTTGATTTCTAGAGAAGTAGTATTAGTATAATCTCCCAAAACAATGTTTACTCTATGAGACATTGGGGTATCAACAAAGATATGTCTTCCATTTAAAAGTGAATGAAAAATACATTCGGGGACATAAACATTACCTATTCTTTTACTTTCACTCTCTGCGATTACATATTTAGGTTTATTATTTTTAAAGAATTCATAGAGAAGGGATTCAAATCTCTTTTGACTTTGTGGTCTTTTTTCACAAAGTGCACCAAAGAAAGAACCTTTATGATCTGCAAATTTTTCTAAATCTAAAACACTATAACCTTTGGATTCAAGGGAATTTAAAAGTTTTGTTTTACCAACACCAGTTTTACCATGAAGAATAATATATTCTACTCCTTCATTTAAAATAGGAAGTTCTTTAGTTATAAATTCACGATAATTTTTATAACCACCATCTAATTTGACTACTCTGTAACCAACAGAAGAAAAAAGAGCAGTCATTGATCCACTTCTCATTCCTCCACGTGCGCAGTAAAAAACAATTTTTTTTGTCTGTTTTGAAATTTTATTTATTTCTTTAAAAATTTCAGGTAATCTTTTTGAAACTGATTCAATACCTAAAAGTTTTGCAATTTCAGGTGATTCTTGTTTATAGGCAGTTCCTACAATTGCCCTTTCATCATCTAGAAGAAGTGGGATATTTATAGCACCCGGAATTCCTTCTGCTTGGAACTCTGCTGGAGTTCGAACGTCCACTAAAATATAACTTCTTTCTTTTATTAACTCTTCATAAGAGATTGTCTTCATAAAACCTCCAAAAATTTGTAGTAATTATATATGTTAAAATATATCTATTAGTGTATATTTTACACTGAAATATAAAAAAATAAAAGTTTTTTATTATTTTAAAATGAAAAATAAAAAAAAATTATAAAGTTAGGCGTAGTTTGAGTCAATATTTGGTATCTATTGTAAAATATGATATACTTTCTTAAAGAAAAAAATAAAATTCATGATGAAATTTATTATAGGAGAAAAATGTTAAAAAAAGCAAAAGAACTATTAAAATCAATATACGGTTATGACGATTTTAGAGAGGGACAAAATAATATAATAGAATCAGTTTTAGATGGTAGAGATACAATGGGGATAGTAGCTACTGGTGGTGGGAAATCCATTTGTTATCAAATCCCAGCTCTTTTATTTAATGGAGTAACTGTTGTTATATCTCCTCTTATATCACTTATGAAAGATCAAGTTGATGCATTAAAAATTTTAGGGATAAGAGCAGCATATATAAATTCCAGTTTGAAAAAAGAGGAATATAGAGATGTTTTTTCAGGGCTTAGAACTAAAAAGATTAAAATTCTTTATGTATCACCAGAGAGATTAGAAAATAAAAATTTTATTGAATTTATGAAAACAATAGAAATTTCTTTAATAGCTGTGGATGAAGCACATTGTATATCACATTGGGGTCATGATTTTAGAAAGACCTATCTTGAGATACCTAAATTTAAAGATATATTTAAGAAAAAAATTCAAATGTTAGCATTAACAGCAACAGCTACAAATGAAGTTAAAGAGGATATAATAGATAAGTTAAAATTAAAAGAGCCAAATGTTTTTATAGATGGTTATGATAGAGGAAATATATTTTTTAAAGTAGAAAGAGGTAAAGACCCAGAACCATTTATTGTGAATTATTTAAATAGTAATAAAAATAAATCAGGAATAATTTATGCAAGTACAAGAAAAGAAGTAGATAATCTATATGCGTATTTAACTTTAAAAAAATTTTATGTGGGAAAATATCATGCAGGACTTAGTGATGAGGATAGAAAAATAGTACAAGAAGATTTTGTAAAAGATGAACTTCAAATAATAGTAGCAACAAATGCTTTCGGGATGGGAATAGATAAATCAAATGTTCGATTTATAATACATAGAAATATTCCTAAAGATTTAGAAAGCTATTATCAAGAAGTAGGAAGAGCTGGAAGAGATGGTGCACCAGCAGAGGCTATACTCTTATTTTATGAGGAAGATGAAGGAATTCAGAAATATTTCATAGAAAATAATACTGATATTGATTTTAAACATAAAAAAAATAAACTAGAAAAATTGGATAAAATGATAGAATATGCCTATTTAGAGAGTTGTTATAGAGAATATATATTGAAATATTTTGGTGATAAAAGAATCAGAAGTTATTGTGGAAACTGCAATAACTGTTCAAAAATTAAAGATATTGAGAACTCAACAATAGAAGCTCAAAAAATATTCTCCTGTATTGGAAGGACAAAAGAAACTATTGGAATTTCAACTTTAGTGAATATTTTACAGGGTCGGGCTGATACTAAATTAGAAAAAAAAGGCTACCAGAACCTTTCAACATTTGGAATTATGAAAGACTGTAAAAGAGTTTGGCTAGAAGAATTTGTAAATTTTTTGATCTCAGAAAAATACTTAATTCAAAGTGCAGGAAGCTTTCCAGTTCTACATTTAACAACAAAAGCATTAACTGTTGTAAGGAGTTTAAGAAAAGTTGTGAGAAGGAGAGAAGAGAGAGTTACTTTTGATTATTATAAAGATCCAATATTTACTAAACTTCTAAATCTTAGGAAAGAGATTGCAGAAGAAGAAAAAGTAGCGCCTTATATTATTTTGTCAGATTTGACTCTTATGGAAATGGCAGAAAAGATGCCTCTGACTAGGTGGGATATGCTCAAGATAAAAGGTATAGGAAACCAAAAATTTAAAAACTATGGAGAAAAATTTTTAGAAGTAATTAATGAGAAAGCGAATATAATTTATAATTATGATAAGGATAAATTAGAGGAATTAAAAAAAGAATTGAAAATTAATCATTCTCTTGTGGAGTTAGATAGAATTTTAAAGAGAATTTTAGAATAATATAATTTAGGAGGATATTTTGATAGAATTTTTTATTGCAAAAAAGCAAATGTTAGACAGAAAAAAACAAAGTTTAATTTCTATATTAGGGATTATGATAGGCATAGTGGTATTAACTGTATCTATTGGAATATCTAACGGTCTAGATAAAAATATGATACAAAGTGTTTTGTCAATAAGTAGCCATGTACTTTATCAACCATCTTTACCTATAGAAAATTATAAAGAGTTAAAAATAGAAATAGAAAAAATTCCTGGGGTTAAAGGGGTTGTGAACAGTATTCCTATACAAGGGATTATTAAATATAAAAGTTTAAATAAAGAATATGTATCAGGAGTAAAAGTACAAGGTTTTGATTTAGCCACTGCATCTAGAGCTATGGATTTAGAAAAAAAAATAATATTAGGGAAGATAGATACTAAACCTAATACAGTATTGATAGGAGAAGAACTATCTATAAATTCAGGTGCCATGGTGGGAGATACTTTAACATTAATATCTCCAGATGGAAAAGACATTAATTTAATAGTTTCAGGAATATTTAGAACAGGTTATTATGAATATGATGTAAATGTTATCATGATAAATTTAAAGACTTCTCAATATATATCTTATATTGGGGATACAACTAGTGAGTTAAATATTATGTTAGATAATCCATATAATGCTGATAAAATTTCAAAGGAATTATTTGAAAAATATGGAATGATAACAAGAACTTGGGGGGAATTAAATAGAAATTTACTTTCAGCACTAACTCTTGAAAAAACAGTTATGATAATTGTTTTTTCATTGATTGTAGTAATTGCAGGTTTTGTAGTATGGTCAACTTTAAATATGATAGTGAGAGAGAAGATTAAAGATATTGGAATATTAAGAGCTATGGGGTTTTCAAAACATAATATAATGAAGATTTATTTAATGCAGGGCTTAACTTTAGGGAGTATAGGAATATTTTTAGGAATAATGTTCTCATTAGTAATTTTATGGTATATAAAAAATTATTCTATACCAGGAGTAAGTTCTATTTATTATATTCAGAAAGTTCCAATAGAAATATCTATAAAAGAAATTATAATAATTGTAACTTCAAATTTTATAATAATATTTCTTTCTAGTGTATTACCAGCTTATAGAGCGTCAAGTTTAGAAACCCAGGAGGCATTAAAATATGAATAAAAAAATAGTTTTAAAACTAGAAAATGTAAATAAAATTTATGAAGGAAATATTGAAGATATACATATTATAAGAGATTTAAATGTGGAAATAAATGAAGGTGATTTCATATCTATAATGGGTAAATCTGGAAGTGGAAAGTCAACACTTCTTAATTTAATAGGACTTTTAGATAAACCTAATAGTGGTAAATTATTTATTGACGGTATTGACACTACCCAAGCAAGTGACTTAGAAAAAAATATGATAAAAAATGAAAAGTTAGGCTTTGTATTTCAATTTCACTATTTATTAAAGGAGTTTACAGCTTTAGAGAATGTTATGTTACCAGGTCTTTTAAAGGATTATAGTAAAAAAAATGAAATTAAAGAAAGAGCATTAAAATTATTAAAAGATGTAGGCTTAGAAGATAGAGCTTTGCATAGACCAACAGAGCTTTCTGGTGGAGAAAAACAACGAGTTGCAATAGCAAGAGCTATGATAAATTCCCCTAAAATTATTTTGGCAGATGAACCAACAGGAAATTTAGATGAAGAAACTAGTGAAAAAATCCATGAAATATTCAAAAAAATAAATAAAGAGTTTAACCAAACAATAATTGTAGTGACACACTCTAAAGAACTTGCCAGTATAACAGATAAAAGTTTGATTTTAAAAAAAGGAAAAATAGAAACCTTGTAGAATAAATAGTTATCAAGATTAATAATCATAGAGAAAATTTATATTTTAAGTATAAAAGGAGGTTTTTTAAAAAGAATCAACTAGTTTGTGTAGTTAAATATAGAGTTTAAGGAGTGATAATTATGAAAATGGTAATTCATGGAAGACATCTGACTATAACACCTGCAATGAGAGAGTATGCTGAAGAAAAAATAGGAAGAGTTAAAAAATATTATGAAAACATTTTAGAAATAGATGTGACTCTTTCAGCAGTAAAGTTAAAAACAGGTCACTATCATACAGTGGAAGCCTTAGTTTTTGTAAATGGAGCAACTATTAAAGGGAGTTCCACAGAACCAGATTTGTATGCTGCTATAGATGATGTTTCAGATATATTAGAAGCTCAAGTTAAAAAAAGAAAAGAAAAAAAAGATGAAGAAAAATATATAAATGAAGAAAAATATATAAATAGTGTGAGAGAATTAAAAGTTGTTTCTAAAGAAGGTGGATTGAATAAAGAAATTTCAAAAACTGTAGTTAGTACTTCCCTTTCACCTAGACCTATGAGTTTAGAAGAGGCTATTTTACAACTTGAGTGTTTAAAAAGAAGTTTTTATGCTTTTATAAATGCTGAAACAAGAGAGATGAACGTGGTTTATCACAGAGAAGATGGAGATTATGGACATATAGAATCTTCCACAAGAGATTAAAATTAAAAGGGTAGCTTTTAAAAGCTACCCTTTTTTCTAATCTATATTTTTCCATATAGAAAATTTAGAGAAATACAAAAAAATATGTTATAATCTAATGAAAGAAATTCAAAAAAATACTTTAAAATTAATGTGAGGAAAAATGGGGAAAATTATTTATGTAACAGGTGGGGCAAGAAGTGGGAAAAGTTTTTATGCTGAAAAATATATAAGAAATCAAGCTAAGAAAATTAGAATATACCTAGCCACAGGAATAGCTTTTGATAATGAGATGAAAGAGAGAGTTAAAAGTCATAAGATTCAAAGAGGTAGTGATTGGATAACAATAGAACAATATAAAAATTTGGATAGTCATTTGGAAAAGATTTTGGAAGAGTTGAAAAAAAGTAATGAAAAAAAACAAGAGGTTATAATTTTATTAGATTGTTTAACAAATATGGTTTCCAATATGATGATAATGGATGTAGAAAGAGATTGGGATAACTTATCTCAAAATGAGATAAAAAAAATTGAATCGGATATAAAAATACAACTAGAAAACTTATTGATTTTTATAGAAAATAATAATCTTACATTAGTTGTAGTATCCAATGAGGTTGGTATGGGAATCGTACCTGAAAATTCTTTAGCTAGATACTTTAGAGATATAGCTGGCAGGATGAATCAATTAGTTGCACAAAAATCTAAAGAGGCTTATTTACTTGTTTCTGGTATAGAAATAAAGTTGAAATAATATAAAGTGGAGGAATTAAAAGATGAAAGGATTAATACAACTTTTTAAATTTATGACAAGGTTACCGATTTATGATAAAGGAGAATTTAATTCTGAAGAATTAGGGAAAAGTATGAAATTTTTTCCATTAGTTGGAATAATTATAGGAATAATAATGTATTCAATACATAGTTTATTATCAATATATATAAACTCATCAATTCTAATTGCAACATTAATTGTTGTAAGCTATGTTATATTAACAGGTGGTTTACACCTAGATGGACTTTCAGATACATTTGATGGAATTTTTAGTTACAGAAGTAAGCAAAGAATGTTAGAAATTATGAAGGATTCAAGAATAGGAGCTAATGGTGCTATTACCATAACACTTTATTTTATTTTAAATATAGTACTTCTATCAGAGTTAGAAACAATTGAAGTTCCAATGGGAGCATTTATTCTTATCTATCCTGTTGTAGGTCGAATGTGTAGTGTTATAAATTGCGCTACCGCTCAATATGCCAAATCCAGTGGAATGGCAAAATCCTTTGTAGATAATACAAATATAAATGATTTTCTAATATCTTTCGCCATTACAATAGGCTATACTTATTTTGTTTTAAGTTATTTTTCTTTAAATTTTAACTATTTGTTAATAGTTCCAATTATTTGTATATTAGGTTATTATTTTGCTAAGTTAATGACTAAGAAAATAGGTGGAATAACAGGAGATACTTTAGGTGCTGTATTAGAATTAAGTCAAATAATAATGTTATTTTTGGTATATTTTATTAGATAGGGAGAAAAATTTCATGGGAAAATTAATTTTAGTTAGACATGGGGAGACAAAACATAATAAAGATAAAGTTTTTTATGGTTGGACAGATGTAGTTTTAAATGAAACAGGAAAAATTCAAGCTGAAAAAGCTAAAAAAATCATGTTGAATTTAGATTATGATAAAATATTTACAAGTCCACTTTTGAGAGCCTATGAGACAGCTAAAAAAATAAATGTGAAAAATTTAGAGTTAGTAGAAAAAGAAGAACTGAAAGAACTAAATTTCGGCATATTTGAAGGTTTTAATTACCAAGAGATACTAGAAAAATATCCAAAAGAAGCAAAAATAGCATTTTCTGATTGGAAGAATTATAACTATAAAACTGGTGAAAACCCTAGACAGCTACAAAAAAGAGTTTTAAAATTAATTGAAAAAGAGATTGATTTAAAAAATGAAGTTACTGTTTTAGTTACTCATTGGGGAGTTATAAGCTGTTTGTTAAGTTATTATTTTTCAAAAAATTTAGAAGGATATTGGAAATATAATGCTAAAAATGGAAGTATTTGTATAATTTCATTTACTGAGAGTGGTTTTCCAATATTAGAAGGATTCAATATAGGGGAAAATAATGAATAAATTAAAAAAATGTATAGAAGAAATAGAAGAAGTAGATGTTTTAGCTAAGATAAGAGCTGGGAAATGGCTAGATTCAAGAATGAAACCAATAGGCAGCTTAGGATTTTTAGAAAAGCTGGGAATAAAAATATCTGGTATAACAGGTAATGAATTTTATGAAATAAAAAAATCTTGTCATATTGTTGCAGCTAGTGATAATGGCGTTGTGGAAGAGGGAATTTCAGGCTGTCCTACAGAATACACTGCTATAGTTTCTGAGGCTATGTTACAAGAAATAGCGGCAATTGGTATTATTTCAAAAAATTTAAATGTGGACTTAAAAGTTGTAGATATTGGAATAAATGGAGATATAGTAAGAAATTATCCAAATTTATACAGAAAAAAAATAAGCTATGGCACTAAAAATTTTACAAAAGAATTTGCCATGACTAGAAGCCAAGTTATAGAAGCAATAGAAGTAGGAATTGATTTAATAGAAGAACTATCAGGTTCTTATGATATTTTTTCCAATGGAGAAATGGGAATTGGGAATACTACCACAAGTTCAGCTATATTATATTCTCTTACAAAAAATAATTTAGATGAATTAGTAGGACGTGGTGGCGGTTTATCTGATATAGCTTTAATAGAAAAAAAAAGAGTAATAAAAGAAAGTTGTGAAAAATATAATACATTTGAAATGAATCCAATAGATATAATGGCAGCAGTGGGGGGCTATGATATAGCTTGTATGGTTGGAATGTATTTAGGTGCAGCAGCTAATAAAAAACCTATGTTAACAGATGGTTTTATTTCCTCGGTAGCAGCTATTGTTGCAAGTAAAATAGAGCCCAAAGTAAAAGATTATATTATTGTGACTCATAAAAGTGAAGAACCTGGTATGAATATAATTTTAAAGGAGTTAAATTTAAAGGCACCTTTAAATATGAATATGAGATTAGGAGAGGGGACAGGAGCAATTTTTGTCCACCCAATGGCTAAATGTGCCATGGAAATAATAAGAACAATGAAAACAAAAGAGGAAGTATATAAGATAATTCTTTAGAGGAGGAACCTTTTGGATAATGGACATCGAAAAAGATTGAGAGATAAATATCTAAACCAAGGATTTTTAGGATTCTATCATGATTATGAGAAATTGGAGTTTTTATTAACTTTTACTATTTTTCAAAAAGATGTAAAACCCATAGCCAAAAACCTTATAGAAACTTTTATTACTATTGAAGGTGTTCTTAAAGCTGATGCTAAAGAGTTAAAAAAAATAAACGGTTTAGGTGAGATTTCAATTTGTTTCTTAAAGTTTATAGCAGATTTGAATAGTGATATATTTAAAACTCATAGTAAAATAAATACAATAACTATGAATAATAAAAATGAGGTCATAGCATATTTAAAAAATGAGATAGGTTTTGAAGATAGAGAGAATTTTATAGTTTTATATTTAAATTCAGCTAATCAATTATTAAATAATAAAGACTTGGAAAGTGATGTATTGTTTAAAGGAACTTTAGATAGAAGTGCTATTTATCCAAGAGAAATTATAAAGAAGATATTTGAACAATATGAAGCCATTGAAGAGAATATTCAAGGGAAAATAATGAATAAATTAGAAAATAAAGAGATAATTTTAGATAAACAAATGAAAAAAATTATAGATGAAGCTTTTAGATACAAAGCTAAATCAGTGATTATTTCACATAATCATCCAAGTGGAAATATAAACCCTTCCAAAGCGGATATAGATATTACAAAAAATATGAAAAAAATATTAAATATGGTAGATATAAGATTATTAGACCATATAATAGTAACCAAGGAAGCTTATTTTAGTTTTTTAGAGGAAGGTTTGCTTGAGTTTTAGGAGGAATGAAGTGGAAGAGTTTAAAGAAGAAAATAAAGAATTAGAAAATAAAGAATTAGAAGCTAAAATGGAGTCTTATAATGTTCTAGGAGTTATGTTTGAAGTTACTAAAAAAAGATATTATTTTGAAATTGTAGACAATGAAATATATAAAAAAGGTGATAGAGTCGTTGTAGATACTGTAAGAGGAAAAGAGATTGGATTGGTCTATGGAAAACCAATGATATTACCAGAGAGAATGTTAGTTCTTCCTCTTAAACCTGTATTAAAAAAAGCAGTGGAAGAAGAAATTCTTTATTATGATAAATTAAAGTTAGAATCCAAAGAAGCTTATAAAGTATGTAAAAAAAAGATTGTAGATCACAAGTTACCTATGAAATTAATAGAAACAGAATATACTTTTGATAAAACAAAACTTATATTTTATTTTACTGCAGAAGGTAGAATAGATTTTAGAGAACTTGTAAAGGACTTGGCACTAATATTCAAAGTGAGAATAGAACTGAGACAAATAGGTGTTAGAGATGAAGCGAGAATACTGGGGAATATTGGAATTTGTGGAAAAGAATTATGTTGTAGAACTTTTATAAATAAATTTGATTCAGTATCAATAAAAATGGCAAGAGACCAAGGGTTAGTAATTAATCCTGCTAAAATATCTGGTGTTTGTGGAAGATTGTTGTGTTGTATAAACTACGAATATTACCAATATGAAGAGGCACTTAGAAGCTATCCAGCTGTACATCAAAGTGTAAAAACAGAATTTGGAGATGCAAAAGTATTGAGTATCAGTCCATTAAATGGATTCTTATATGTAGATACAGCAGCCAAAGGAATAATGAAACTTAAAATAGAAGAGATAACATTCAATAAGAAAGAAGCATCTAAATTAAAAAATACAACTACACCAGATGAAAAAGTACATAAAATTCTTGAAAAGGAGTAAAAATGAGTGATATAACAGATTTATTTCAAGGTTATAAACTGATTCAAGAAAAAGATGGCTTTAGATTTTCTTCAGATGCAATTGTATTAACTGAATTTATTGGGGATTTAAAAGAAAAAAAAGTTTTAGAAATAGGAACTGGAAATGGAATTATCCCTATTTTACTAAAAATTCAAGATAAAATAGATTTTATAACGGCTCTAGAGGTTCAAAACTCAGTATCAGAATTAGCTAAAAAAAATATTGAAATAAATAATTTAGAATCTAATATAGAAATTATAAATATAGATGTAAAAGATTATGAAAAAAGTAATTTTTATGATACTATAATATCCAACCCTCCATATATGAAAGTAGATGGAAAAAATATAAATAAAAATGATAAGAAAACAATAGCTAGACATGAGATAAAATTGGAGTTAAAAGATTTAATTGTTCATGGAAAACGCCTTTTAAAACCAAGAGGTAGTTTTTATATGGTTCATAGAACTCATAGACTTCCTGAAATAATAGTTGAACTTAATAAAAATAATATGTTTTTAGAAAAATTGAAATTTGTTTATCATTGTGAAGGGAAAAAATCAAATTTAGTTTTAATAAAAGCAAATAAAGGAAAAAATATTATATTAGAAGTTGAGGAACCGCTATATTTAGAGAGGAAATAATATTGTAAAATACCTCCATGTAAATGGAGGTATTTTAACACTTGGGGTGAGATTATGTTTAAAATATTTTCTAAATATAAACCTACTGGAGATCAACCAGAAGCAATAGAAAAAATAAGTAAAAATATTATAAAGGGAGTAAAAAACCAAACTTTGTTAGGAGTAACAGGATCGGGAAAAACCTTTACCATTGCAAGTGTTATACAAAAAGTACAAAGACCTGCTTTAATATTAGCTCCCAACAAAACATTAGCAGCACAACTCTATGAGGAATATAAAAAATTTTTTCCAGAGAATGCTGTGGAATATTTTGTATCTTATTATGACTATTATCAACCAGAAGCCTATATAGCATCAACAGATACATATATAGAAAAAGATTCTTCTGTAAATGAAGAGATAGATAAACTGAGAAACTCTGCAACAGCTGCACTTATTCATAGAAAAGATGTTATAATAGTAGCGTCAGTCTCAGCAATTTACGGATTGGGTTCTCCAGAAATATATAGAAAAACAACAATTCCAATAGATTTTAAAACAGGTATAGAAAGAAAAAACCTTATTCAAAAATTAATAGCATTGAGATATGAAAGAAATGATATGAGTTTTGAAAGAGGTAAATTTAGAATTAAAGGTGATGTGATAGATATTTATCCTTCATATATGGAAACTGGCTATAGACTTGAGTATTTTGATGAAGAATTGGAATGTATATCGGAAATAAATACTCTTACAGGTCAAAAATTAAAAAAAAATTTGGAGAGAATTGTTATCTACCCAGCTACACATTATATAACAGAAGAAGGTTCAAGTGAACGAATAATAAATCAAATAGAAGAAGATTTAAAAGTTGAAGTTGAAGATTTTATGAAACAAGGAAAACTTTTAGAGGCTCAAAGATTACAGCAAAGAACTATGTATGATATAGAAATGATAAAAGAGATTGGTTATTGTAAAGGGATAGAAAATTATTCTAGATATTTATCAAATAGAGAGCGAGGTTCCATGCCAGAAACCTTAATAAATTATTTCCCAAAGGATTTTGTTGTTTATATTGATGAGTCACATGTTGGAATACCACAGATAAGAGGGATGTATAATGGTGATAAAGCTAGAAAAACAAATTTAGTAGAAAATGGTTTCAGATTAAAATCTGCACTGGATAACAGACCTTTAATGTTTGAAGAGTTTCGGCATTTAATAAATCAAACAGTTTTTGTATCAGCAACACCAGGAGATTTTGAATTAGAAGTGTCCCGAGAAAATATTATAGATCAACTAATAAGACCAACTGGGATAATAGACCCACCAATAGAAGTTAAATCAACTAAAAATCAAGTGGATGACCTTTTTGATCAAATAAAAATAGAAATAAAAAAAGGAAATAGGATACTGGTAACAACTTTAACTAAAAAAATGGCAGAAGAATTAACTGAGTATTATACAAGTTTGGGTATTAAAGTGAAATATATACATTCAGATATAGATACCCTAGAAAGAATAAGTATTATAAAATCTCTCAGAAGAGGAGAGTTTGATGTTCTTGTAGGAATAAATTTATTAAGAGAAGGGTTAGATATTCCAGAAGTTGCCTTAGTTGCAATATTGGAAGCGGATAAGGAAGGTTTTTTAAGAAGTAGACGTTCACTAATACAGACAATAGGAAGAGCTGCTAGAAATATAGAGGGAAGAGTTATTTTATATGGAGATAAAATAACTGACTCAATGAGAAATGCCATGGAGGAAACTGAAAGAAGGAGAAAAAAACAAAGAGAATATAATTTATTTAATAATATAGATCCTAAAAGTATTATTAATGAAATAGGTGAAGATATTATAAATTTAGATTACGGACTTCCCGTTGAAGATTTAAGAACTATAGATGAAAAAGTATTTACTTCAAAAAAAGATATAGAGAAAATTATTTTAAAATTAAGTAAAGAAATAGATATTTTAGCAAAAGAACTTAATTATGAGTTAGCCATAAAAAAAAGAGATGAAATGTTTAAATTGAAAAAATTATTTTTAGATTTTTAAAATATTTTATTAGAAATAGGTGGTGTATATTAAAACATGATTGAAAAAATATATTCAGTAACAGAATTTAATAAAATGTTAAAAAAGAATATAGAAGATAATCCAATATTTAATAATTTTTTTTTAAAGGGTGAATTATCAAGTATTTCATATTATAAGAGTGGTCATTTATATTTTAATTTAAAAGATAAGGATGCTCAAATAAAATGTGCTGCTTTTAACTATAAATTTAAAAAAATTCCTGAAGATTTAAAAGAAGGTGACGAAGTTAAAATATTTTGTGATGCTGGAGTTTATGAAAATAGAGGAGAGCTCCAAATTTTAGTAAGGCATATAGAGAAAAAAAACAAAATTGGAGCACTTTTTTTAGCATTAGAGAAATTGAAAAAAGATTTAGAGTCAGAAGGGTATTTCTTATTGAAACATAAAAAGAAATTACCTATATACCCTAAAAATATAGGTATTGTTACAGCTTATACTGGAGCAGCTCTTCAAGATATAATAAAAACAATTAGAAAAAGAGATGAAAGAATTAATATATATATATATCCTGCTAAGGTTCAAGGAATAGGAGCTAAGGAAGAGATAGTAGAAGGGATAAGAACTCTTAATAGAATAGAAGAATTGGATTTTATAATAGCTGGTCGTGGTGGTGGAAGTATAGAAGATTTATGGTGTTTTAATGAAAAAGAAGTTGCTTTGGAATTTTTTCATTCTAAAAAACCAATTATTTCAGCTGTGGGTCATGAATCGGATAATTTATTATCAGATTTAACTGCTGATGTGAGAGCAGCAACTCCTACACAGGCTGTGGAACTCTCAGTTCCAGAAAGAAAAATATTAGTAAAAGACCTAGAAGAAAGAAAAAAAAGAACAATTAGGGTTATAAATGCTATAATTAATAATAGTAAAAAAGAATTGGCAAAATTAAAAGAAAGTTATTACTTGAAAAATTTCCCAAAAGAAATAAATAGATTGAGCCAGGAAATTGTAAATAGAGAAAAAAATTTACATGAACAAGTAATAAAAATTATAAAATTGAAAGAAAATTTTCTACAGGTGAGAACAGAAAGAATTATCGGATTAAATCCAATGAAAATATTATCTAATGGCTACTCTATTACCACTCTAAAAGAACATTCTATAAAAGATATTAGAGAGTTAAAATTAGGTGATTTGATAGAAACAAAGTTAAAAATAGGAAAGATAAGAAGCATAATAAAAGAGGTGATAAAAGATGCTTAAAAAATTTTTTTTCATTGTAATAAATTTATTATTTATTACAATAGGAACTTATTCTCAAGGACCAGTTAACGATAAAGAAATAAATAGATTAGAAAATACACTTATGGAACAATCTTTAGTTACTCAGGATAAAGAAGTAAATTTTATAATAGGAGATAAGCTTTTTAAAATGGGGAAATATGATAGTGCTTTAAATGTATTTAAAAAAAATCTAGATGAAAATAAAAATCTTTTTGGAGCAGCAACAAGTGCTAGATTTATAAATGATAACAGAAATGCAGTTAAATATTATACTCAATTAATAAATAGAGAGGGGAACATAAATGAAGCTTATTTCGGGAGGGCTTTAGCTTATAGAGAGTTAGAAGAGTATGAAAAAGCTATAAAAGATTTAAATGAATATTTAGAAAAAAATGATTCTAATGAGTACGCTTATGCTGGTCTTGGAGATTTATATATTTTAATAAATAAAAACGATGAAGCTAAAAGAGTATTGGAAAATGGCAATGGAAGATTTCCTAATTCCACACTAATAAAAAGTTTATTGGTGAAGGCCTATAAAAAAAATTAAAAACTAACTTTGAAATAATAAAATTTCATAGGGAGGAAAAAATGTGGAATGGTATAGACTTAGATGTGTAGGATTAAGTGACTCAAAGATAAATTTACTTTTAAAATTAACACAAGATTATTATGAAATTTTCAAACTAGACAATGAACAGTTGGTAAAATATCTTAAATTTACTCAGGAAGATTTAATAAAATTAAGAAAATCAAGAGATGTTGACTTAAAAAAAGAATTAGATTATTTAAATGAGAGACAAATTAAATTAATTTTTATTTATGATGAAGATTATCCAACGAATTTAAAAAATATAAGTCAGCCTCCTATTTTTCTTTATTGTAAAGGAGATACAAAAATACTGAATAGTTTTAGTATAGCAGTAGTTGGAACAAGAAATGCAACTGGTTATGGAAAAATTGCTTGTGAAAAGTTTACAATAGGATTGGTAGAAGCGGGAATTACTACTGTAAGTGGAGTTGCTTTGGGAATAGACACGGTATGCCATACTAAGACTTTAGAAAAAAAAGGGATTACAATTGGGGTAATAGGAAGTGGTTTAGATATTATCTATCCCAAAGAAAATAAATGGTTATGGGAAGAAATTCCTAAAAAGGGGATACTAATTTCTGAGTTTCCTTTGGGTACAGAACCTATGCCCTATAATTTTCCACAGAGAAATAGAATTATTGTGGGACTTTCAAAAGGAGTTTTGATTGTAGAAAGCAAAGAAAAAGGTGGAAGTTTAATTAGTGCAGAAATTGCTCTAGAAGAAGGACGAGATATATTTGCCATTCCAGGGGAAATTTTTTCTATGTTTTCAGTTGGTTGTAACCAGTTAATAAAAAATAGTCAAGCAAAATTAGTGACTAAAGTAGAAGATATTTTAGACGACTATGATATTAAAGTTAAGAACAAAGTTCAAGTATTAAATTTAAAACTTAATGATCTTGAAAAGAAAGTTTATGAAGCATTGAATACTACTAAAAATTTAGATGAAATTATTTTAAACGTGGGAATGAAGGCTCCAGATGTGCTGTCAATACTCATGGATTTAGAAATAAAAAAACTTATATTAAGTGTTTCTGGGGGCAATTACAGAAAGAACCCTTTATAAAAGCTTGACAAAGTAATGGAAAATAAACTATAAAGTAGATATAAAAATTAATTTGTTAGGAGAGGATATTTTGTCTAAGAAAAAATTAGTGATAGTAGAGTCACCTGCTAAAGCAAAAACAATAGAAAAAATTTTAGGAGAATCATATCATGTAACTGCATCATTTGGTCATGTACGTGATTTACCTAAAACAACCTTAGGAATAAAAATAGAAGAAAACTTTAAACCAAATTATTCTATATTAAAAGATAAAAAAGAGTTAGTTAATAGTTTGAAGGCTATGGCTAAAAAATCATCAAAAGTATATTTAGCTTCAGATCCAGATAGAGAAGGAGAAGCAATTGCATGGCACATAGCCAAAGCTCTAAAATTAGATGAAAATGAATTGAATCGTATTGAATTTAATGAAATTACAGAGTCAGCAGTGGGAGACTCTATAAAAAATGTAAGAAAAATAGATATGGAAATGGTAAATGCCCAACAAACAAGAAGAATTTTGGATAGAATAGTAGGCTATAAAATAAGTCCAATGCTTTGGAGAACAATATCAGCCAATACAAGTGCAGGAAGAGTTCAGTCTGTAGCACTTAAATTAATTTGTGATTTAGAAGATATAATAAAAGTTTTTGTTCCAGAAAGATATTGGACAGTTGCAGGAGAATTTCAAGATGACTTAAAACTCTCTTTAAATAAAGTTGATGATAAAAAATTTGATATTTTAAAAGATGAGTTGGCTGTTAGAGAATTAGAAAAAATTGAAAAAAATACTGAATTTATAGTAACTACTTCCAAGGTAACAAAAAGAACTAAAAATCCACCACAACCACTTAAAACTAGTACATTGCAACAATTATCTTCATCATATTTAGGGTTTTCAGCAACAAAAACAATGAGAGTGGCACAAGGATTATATGAGGGATTAACAATTGATGGAGAACAAAAAGGTTTGATAACATATATGAGAACCGATTCTGTGAGAATATCAGAAGAAGCAAAATCTATGGTCAAAGAATTTATAACAAATACCTATGGTATAGAATATATTGGTATGGAAAAAGTATCTAAAACCAAACAAAAAATTCAAGATGCCCACGAAGCAGTAAGACCTTCAGATGTTAAATTAGAACCAGAAAAAATAAAAAAATGGTTGGATAATGACCAATTTAAACTATATAAATTAATATGGGATAGATTTGTTATTTCTCAAATGGCAAGTATGAAGTATGATCAATTTGAAGTTATTTTAAACAAAGGCAGATTTGATTTTAGAGGAAGTTTAAACAAAATAATATTTGATGGTTACTATAAAATATTTAAAGATGAAGATGAATTACCTCTTGGAGATTTTCCAGATATAAATATTGGTGATATAAAGAAAATTCAAAAGATTAATGTTAAGGAAGAATATACGAAACCTCCAGCTAGAATGACAGAATCCTCCCTGGTAAAAAGATTGGAGCAAGAAGGGATAGGAAGACCATCCACTTATGCCAGTATAGTTGAAACTCTTAAAAAAAGAGATTATGTAGCACTGGAAGGGAAAAGTTTTATTCCCACAGAATTAGGTTATTCTGTGGAAAAAGAGTTACAAGAGCATTTTCCAAATATTATGAATATAAAATTTACAGCAGAATTAGAAAATAGATTGGATATGATTGCTGCAGGCGAACTTATTTGGACAGATGTTTTAGCTGAATTCTATGGAGAATTATCTGTATATTTAGAAAAATATCAAGAAATTTTAGATGAAGAGGAAAAAAGAAGAATAACTTCAGATGTTAGTTGTGAATGTTCTGATGAGCCCATGGTTATGAAAACAGGTATTTTTGGAAAATATTTGATTTGTGAAAATGAAGCTTGTAAAACAAAAGTTACTTTGAAAGGAATCGATATATCTAAAGAGCAAATTATAGCAGGACATCTTTTGGTTAAAGAACAAATAGATATCAGAAATAAATTAAGAAATGGAAAACCTACTGATGTATATACAGAAACTGGAAGTAAATGCCTTTTAAAATTAGGGCGATTTGGAAGTTATTTAGAAAGTGAAAATTTTAAAGATGATGGTATTAGATTATCACTACCAGGAGAAATAAAAAAACATATAATAAACGGAACACTGGAAGAAAAAGATGGTATCTCTCTAATAAAAGATATGTTAGACAAAATATTGGAAGAAGAAAATGCCATTTTAAAATCTGCAGGTGCTTGTGAAAAATGTGGGAAGCCTTTTAAAATAAATAGAGGTAGATGGGGTAAATTTTTAAGTTGTACTGGATATCCAGAATGTAAAAATATAAAAAAATTAGATAATTCTGGAAATATAGTGGAATCACTTAATAAAAAAAGTACAAAAACAAAAGTTAAATCAGAAAAAAATAAAGGACAATAACTGAGGAGTATTTAATGAAACATGAAGTAATAGTAGTAGGAGCAGGATTAGCAGGAAGTGAAGCAGCTTATCAATTAGCAAAAAGAGGAATAAAAGTAAAACTATATGAAATGAGACCCATAAGAACAACAGAAGCTCATACAAGTGATAAATTTGGTGAGTTAGTTTGTAGTAACTCACTGGGAGGAGACCATTTAGGAAATGCTTCTGGGCTAATGAAGGAAGAACTTAGACAACTAGGTTCAAAACTTATTGAAATTGCTGATAAGCATCGTGTTCCAGCAGGACAAGCATTGGCTGTGGATAGAGAAGGGTTCTCAGAAGATATAACAAGGACTTTAGAAGGGATTGAAAATATTGAAATAATAAGGGAAGAATTAATAGATATCCCCAAGGATAAAATAGTGTTAATAGCTTCTGGACCACTAACATCTGAAAATTTATCTAAAAAAATAGCTGAATTAACTGATTCAGATTACCTTTATTTCTATGATGCAGCAGCACCAATTGTTACTTTAGAATCAATAGATCAAGAGAAGGTTTATTATCAATCGAGATACGACAAAGGTGATGGAGAATATATTAACTGTCCTATGAATAGGGAAGAATATAAAGTTTTTTATGAAGCATTAATTGGAGCAGAAAGAGCTCCTTTAAAAGTATTTGAAGAGGAGAAACTTTTTGAAGCTTGTATGCCAGTGGAAAGAATGGCTAGCAGAGGGGAAAAAACATTATTATTTGGTCCTTTAAAACCTAAAGGACTTACAAATCCTAAGACAGATAGATGGGATCATGCAGTTGTTCAATTAAGACAGGATGATAAAGATGGAAGATTATATAATTTAGTTGGATTTCAAACTAATTTAAAATTTGGAGAGCAAAAAAGAGTATTTTCTTTAATTCCAGGATTAGAAAATGCTGAATTTGTAAGATATGGAGTTATGCATAGAAATACATTTATAAATTCAACAAAAGTATTAAATCCGACTTTAAATATGAAAAAAAATGAAAATATATATTTTGCAGGACAAATAACAGGTGGAGAAGGATATGTGTGTGCAATAGCAACAGGTCTTATGGCAGCCATAAATATATCTAATAAATTAGAAGGAAAATCAGAGTTTGTTTTAGACGATAGATCAGCAATTGGCTCAATTATTAAATATATAACAGAAGAAAAGAAAAATTTTCAACCTATGGGCCCTAATTTTGGAATAATTAAATCATTAGAAGAAAGAATTAGGGATAAAAAAGAAAAGTATAAAATAATTTCAAATATAGCTTTAGATTATTTAAATCAAGAGATAAAGAAAGTATTGAAATAAAGAATAATTTTCAAGAATAAATTAGGGGGATAAAATGTTAAATTTAGAATTACTTTTTAAAGAGTTCATATATTATTTAGAATATGAAAAGGAGAGAAGTCTAAATAGTATTAAATCATTTAAAAGTGATTTAAAACAGTTTGGTGAATTTTTATCCACAAGAGAAGAATTGGAGAAATTAGAAGATATAACAAGATTTACAATAAGAAGTTTTATAAATTGGATACAAAAACAAAATGTTGGAAAAAGATCATCCAATAGGAAACTATCCACACTGAGAGCTTTTTTTAAATATCTTGTAGATATAGAAAAAATAGATAAAAACCCTGCATTACTTGTTGATTTTCCAAATTATGAAATAGAAACTCCAGATAGATTATCTTTAAAAGAAATAGAAGAAATAAGGGAATCAATTTTTAATTTTACAATTAATGGGCAAAGGGACAGACTTATTTTTGAACTTCTTTATTCTTCAGGAATAACTTCGCAAGAACTTTTATCCTTGGGAGAAGGAGTTTTTAATTTGGGTATAAGAGAACTTAAAGTTATTAATGGAAAACATAGTCGAACAGTCTTTTTTAGTGAGAGAGCAAGAGAAAGTTTTGAGAGATATGTAAGTGTTAAAAAGGAAAAATACAAAGAAAAATATAATAAAGATATACTTTTTGTAAATTCTTCTGGAACAAGATTAAGTGATAGATCTTTGAGAAGAATTATTGAAAAATACGCAAGAAAAGCAGGTATAAAAAGAGAAATTAGTCCTTATATATTTAGACATACCTTTGCAGTTTACATGTTGGAAAAAGGAATGGATATACATTACTTAAAAGAGTTAATGGGACATTCATCCGTTGAGGTTACAAAAATTTATGAAGTGTTAATAAAAAAACATATTAATATAAATTTTTAAATAAAATTATTTAAAGAAATAAGGAGACGAGAAATAAATGAAGAAAAATTGTGTAGGATGTGGAATAGGATTACAAGCTGAATATCCCAATAGAGATGGGTATTTACAAGCAGATGTCTTAAATTCAAAAAGAGAACATCATTATTGTCAAAGATGTTTTAAGATAAAAAATTATGGAAAAAATATTGCTTCAGAATTAAGTAGTGAAGATTATAGGAAAGAAGTAGCTATAGCTTCAGATTCAGCTGAATTAGCCTTAGCTGTATTTGATATAATAGATTTCGAAGGATCTTTTGATGATGAAATATTGGATATTTTAAGAGAAAAAGAATCTATTATCATAATAAATAAATTGGATTTGATTCCTGATGATAAGCATCCTTCTGAGGTTGCAAATTGGGTAAAGGGTAGACTTGCAGAAGAAGGAATTGCACCACTTGATATAGCTATTGTTAGTACAAAAAATTCATATGGAATAAATGGAATTTATAAAAAAATAAATCATTTTTTCCCAAAAGGTGTTGAAGCTGTTGTTTTAGGAGTTACAAATGTTGGGAAATCAAGTATTATAAATAGATTAATTGGTGCAAAAACTATAACAGTTTCAAAATATCCAGGTACTACATTGAAAATAAATAAACAAACAATTCCTCAAACAAATATAACATTATTAGATACTCCTGGTCTCATACCTCATGCAAGAGTTTCAGATTTAGTGTGTGAAGAGTGTACTCTAAAAATAATACCATCTGGAGAAATATCTAGAAAAACTTTTAAACTTGATAAAGATAGAGTTATATTTTTAGGAGATTTAATTAGTTTTAGAGTTGTGAAAATAGAAGAAGCAAAACCAATTATTTCAATATATGCTTCTCAAAACGTAAATTTTTTAGAGACAAATGTTGAGAAGCAAAAAGAATATTTAGAAAATAAAAGAGTGGATATATTGGGAATACCTTGTGATAAATGTATTGATAAATATAAAAGTCAAAAATTTAAAAAAGAATTAATAACACTTGAAACAGGTGAAGAACTTGCTTTTAAAGGATTGGGATGGATAACTGTAAAAAGAGGACCACTACATGTAGAGGTTACAATGCCAGAAGTTATAGAGTGTATAATTAGAAAAGCTTTTATTGTTCCTAAAAGATAGATTTGGAAGTGAAATATGCAAGTAAAAGAGAGTTATAAGTTTTTAACCGAGATAATAATTGCTATTTTAGTTGTTTTTCTAGCTGTTTTTTATGGATTTTATTATAAGATAAATGATTTAAAAGATGCCAATAGAGCAGAAAGAACAAGTATTAATTTAATAAAATTGAGAATTGCACTGGAAGAGTATTATAAATTAACAGGAACTTATCCTGATTTAACTAGAAGTAATGTTCGCAATAATTTATCTCTACTAGATTTTGAAGCGGAGAATGGTTTGAAGATATCATTTGCTAAAATATATGGAAAAAATGAAATTTCTTTTACCGAATCTACAAAAAAATTAAAAAATAATAATGAGATTTACGATATATCAAATTTTGAAGTAGGAACTATGAATGGTGGTTGGAACTATAATTTTAAAGAAAAAACAGGAGAGATTCATGCAAATCTCCCTGAGAATGCCTATGGACAAAATATAATTTGGTATAAAGAATAAAAAAATGGAACTATGAAAGGAGAACATAATGAAATATGATATAATTTTTATGGGTGGCGGACAAGCTGGAGTTTTCGGAGCCTATGAAGCTATAAAATTAAATCCCAAAGCTAAAATATTAGTATTAGACAAAGGGAAAATGTTGAAACAAAGGGTCTGTCCAAAAGAGAAGCTAGGTTACTGTGTAAAGTGTCCAACTTGTGCAATAATATATGGAGTAAGTGGAGCAGGTGCTTTTTCAGATTCTAAATTTAATATGGATTATAGAGTTGGTGGAGATGTACATACAGTAGTAGGAAAAAATTTGGTAAATGAAACAATAAATTATGTTGTTGATATATATAAAGAGTTTGGATTTAGCGAAAAACCCACTGGTCTTGTATATAATGTTAAAATGGAAGAGATAAAAAAAAGATGTATAGAAAATGGTGTTCAACTTGTGGATACTCCAACTATGCACTTGGGAACAGATGGCTCTCGTGAACTTTATGGAAGACTTTTAGAAACCTTACTAGAGAAAGGTGTTGAATTTATAACGGAAAGAACTTTAGAAAATTTTGTTATTGAAAATGGTAGAGTTAATGGAGTTAAAGTTAAATATAAAAATCAAGAAGAGATTTATAGCTCTGAAAATATAGTTGTAGCCATTGGAAGAAGTGGTGCTAAACAACTTAAAGATATATGTATGGAACAAGAAATAAAATTTGAAAATGGAGCCATAGATGTAGGTGTTAGGGTAGAAGTTCCAGATATAATAATGAAGGATATAAATGAAAATTTTTATGAAGCTAAAATGATTTATTATACACCTATTTATAAAGACAAAATGAGAACTTTTTGTAGCAATCCTAGTGGATTTATAGCAGCAGAAAAACATGATGATGATGTTATATTGGCTAATGGTCATTCATATAAGGATAAAAAATCTACTAATACAAACTTAGCTTTACTTTGTACAAAGACTTTTACTTATCCTTTTAACCAACCATTTGAATATGCAACCTCTATTGCGAAGATGACATCTATGTTGACAGGTGGCAAATTAATGGTTCAGTCTTATGGAGATTTAAAAGCCGGTCAAAGATCGACAGATCAAACTTTATCTAGATTAAATGTGGTACCTACAACAGATGACTACGTGGCAGGAGATATTGCTCTTGCATGTCCTAAAAGAATATTGGATAATATAATGCAATTTATAGAGGTACATGATAAAATAACTCCAGGTTTTGCCTCAAGTGATCTTTTACTTTATTTTCCTGAAATAAAGTTTAGAAGTACAAGAATAGAAATTGATAAAAATATGGAAACTAGTGTAAAAGGACTTTATGCAGCAGGAGATGGTTCAGGATACGGTTCTGGATTAAATATAGCCGCTGTAATGGGAATATTAGCAGTTAGAAGCATATTGAAAAAATAAAAAAACAAAAGGTATTCTAATTTATTTTTAGAATACCTTTTGTTTTATAGGTATTAAAATTATAGTTTCTTGAATTAGAACAATAAATATGGTATATTTAATAATATATATTATAAGTTAAGGAGATGAAAAATGGGTTTTTTTAATAAACTATTTGGTAAAAAATCAAAAAAAGAAATAGAAAATGAAGAATTAAACAAAAAAATCGAACTTGCTCTTACAGAAGAAAAAAATCAAAAAAAGAAAGAAAAAAATGAAGAAGGTTATGAAAAAGAGATAAGAGATGAGGCGAAAGATGATATTATAGAATCTGAATTAATTGAAGAATTAGATAAAGGAATAGAAACAATAGATGATTTTGAAAATGAAAAAGTTGAACAAGAAGAAGAGGAAGAAAAAGAGAAGGAAGAGGAAATAGTTATCAAAAAAAAGAATAATTTTTTTGAGAGTTTAAAAAATAAACTTTATAATTCTAGAAAGGGACTTTTTGGAGTTATAAAGAATTTTTTTGTAGGAAGAACAGTAATTAATGAGGAAATGTATGAAGAATTAGAAGAACTTTTAGTACAATCAGATATAGGACTAAGCATGACTACTAAAATAATAGAATCTCTAGAAAAAGAAGTAAAGTTAAATGGTGTAAAAAATCCTGAAGAAGTTTACCCTTTATTAAAAGAAGTTATGAAAAAATTTTTAATAACTGAAGGAACAACTATTGTTCTAAAAGAAAAAGAAATGAACATTATTTTAGTTGTTGGAGTTAATGGAGTGGGAAAAACAACAACAATAGGGAAAATGGCATCAAAATATAGAGATATGGGTAAAAAAGTTGTTATAGGAGCAGCAGATACTTTTAGAGCTGCTGCTGTGGAGCAAGTTGAAGAATGGGCAAAAAGAGCAGGAGCAGAAATTATAAAATCGAGTAAAGATGGTGGTGACCCTGGAGCCGTAGTTTTTGATACTCTTAAGAGAGCGGAAGAGATAGGAGCTGATGTAGTAATAATAGATACAGCTGGAAGACTTCATAATAAAAATAATTTAATGGATGAGCTTTCTAAAATAAATAATATTATAAAAAGAAAAATAGGAGATAAATTCTATGAATCACTTTTAGTTATAGATGGAACAACAGGACAAAATGGTTTAGCTCAAGCAAAAGTTTTTAATGAAGTGACCAGGTTAACAGGATTTATAGTAACAAAATTGGACGGAACAGCTAAAGGTGGTGTTCTATTCAGTATTTCGGAAGAGATAAAAAAACCTATAAAATATATAGGTGTAGGTGAAAAAATTGAAGATTTAAGAGAATTTAATGTGAAAGAATACATAGAAGCAATTTTTGATTAAAATAAATTTTTAAATAATATTATGGAAGTTTATTGTAAAAAAAAGTTTAATTTGGTAAAATATAAATCAGTTACAGATTAAACTATTATCAAAAGTAATAGTTTGTTTAAATATAAGGAGGAATTAGAATGGGAATTATCCGTAGAATTAAAGAAAAATCAAAATCTTTAGGGAAAAAAATTGTTTTACCTGAAGGGACAGATGAGAGGGTAGTAAGAGCAGCATCAATTATTGCAGCTGAAGAACTTTTAACACCAATCATAATAGGAAATGAGGAAGTGATAAAATATATAGCAAAAAAAGCAAGAGTTTCATTGGAAGGAACAGTAATTTTAGATCCAAAATATTTTGATAAAATAGATGCTTATGCAACAAAATTAGCCGAGTTAAGAGCTGCCAAAGGAATGACTTTTGAAAAAGCTAAAGAACTTCTTTTGGGAGATGTTAACTTTTTTGGTGCTATGATGGTAAAAATGGGAGATGCTGATGGAATGGTTTCTGGTTCAGAATCACCAACTGCTAATGTACTAAGAGCAGCAATACAAATAGTGGGAACTAAATCAGGAATAAAAACAGTTTCTTCTGTTGTTCTTATGGAATTATTATTAAATCAAGATCAATATGGAGAAGTTTTGGTATTTGGAGACTGTGCAGTTATTCCAGTTCCAACAGCAGAACAGTTAGCTGATATAGCAACTGGAGCAGCAGAAACAGCAAGAACAGTTGCAGGAATAGATCCTAAAGTAGCATTACTTTCTTTTTCAACAAAAGGTTCTGCAAAACATGAATCAGTTGATACTGTTATAGAAGCAGGAAGAATATTAAGAGAGAGAAATGTTACATTTGAATTTGAAGAAGAATTACAAGCAGATGCAGCTCTAGTTGAATCTGTTGGATTATTAAAATCTCCAAATTCTAAAGTTGCAGGAAAAGCAAATATTATGATATTCCCTAACTTAGCCTCTGGGAACATAGGATATAAATTAGTACAAAGATTAGCCAATGCGAAAGCTTATGGACCATTATTACAAGGGTTAGCAATGCCAATTAATGATTTATCTAGAGGTTGTTCTGTGGAAGATATAGTGAACGTAGCAGCCATAACAGCTGTTCAATCAGAAGTTTAATATTATAGTTTATAAAAAAATAAAAATATATAAAATTAAGGAGAAAAAAATGAAAGTATTAGTAATTAATTGCGGAAGTTCATCATTAAAATATCAACTTTTAAATCCATCAACAGGGGAATTGTTTGCAATAGGTCTTTGTGACAGAATAGGGATAGCTAATTCTAAATTAGAGTATGAAATTCCAGCAACAGATTTTGAATTAGAAATAAATCAAGATTTGCCAAATCACAAAATAGCGTTAGAATTAGTTGTAAAAACAATAACAGATAAAGAACATGGTGTTGTAGCTTCAATTGAAGAAATAGATGCTATTGGACATAGAATTGTTCATGGTGGAGAAAAATTTGCTTATTCTGTTATGCTAGATGAGACTGTTTTAGCTGCAATAGAAGAAAATAATGAATTAGCACCATTACATAATCCAGCTAACTTAATGGGTGTTAGAACTTGTATGGAATTAATGCCAGGAAAACCAAATGTTGCTGTATTTGATACTGCTTTTCATCAGACAATGCCTGCAAAAGCATTTATGTATCCTTTACCATATGCAGATTATACAGAATTAAAAGTTAGAAAATATGGATTCCACGGAACTTCTCATTTATTTGTTTCAAATGAAATGAATAGAATAATGGGAAATCCAGAGCATTCTAAAATAATAGTTTGTCATTTAGGAAATGGAGCTTCTATAACAGCAGTTCAAGATGGGAAATCTGTAGATACATCTATGGGTCTTACACCTTTACAAGGGTTAATGATGGGAACTAGATGTGGGGATGTAGATCCTGCAACTGTTTTATTTATTAAAAATAAAAGAAATTTAACAGATAAAGAAATGGATGATAGATTAAATAAACAATCAGGAATATTAGGTATTTTTGGAAAATCATCTGACTGTAGAGATATGGAAAATGGAATTAAGGCTGGAGATGAAAGAGCTATTTTAGCAGAAGATATGATGATATATAGACTTAAATCTTACATAGGTGCTTATTCAGCTGCTATGGGTGGATTAGATGCAATATGTTTTACAGGTGGAATAGGTGAAAATTCAGCAGCAATAAGAGAAGGAGCTGTAAAAGGTCTAGAATTTATAGGTGCTAAAATTGATACTGCAATAAATTCAACTAGAAAAAAAGGTATAGTAAAATTATCTACAGAAGATTCAAGAGTATTAATTTACAAAATACCAACTAATGAAGAATTAGTAATTGCAAGAGATACTTATAAAATTGTAAATGAAAATAAATAAAAAATAAATAAAATAACAAGTGTTTATCTCATTTATTTTTTCTTAATAACAGATAAACACTTGACAAATTTTGAAAAAAATTTAATAATATAACGGTAAGGTTTTTTTTACTTTATAAATTCGTTTTTTAATTATTCACAAAAAAATTTAAATATAGTTCTTTAGGAGGAAAAACATGGCAATTAAAATGAAAACTATGGATGGAAATGAAGCTGCAGCTTGGGCATCATATGCCTTCACAGAAGTTTCAGGAATTTATCCAATTACACCATCTACACCAATGGCAGAGTATACTGACGAGTGGGCAGCAAGAGGACATAAAAACCTTTTTGGAATGCCAGTAAAAGTTGTAGAAATGCAATCAGAAGCAGGAGCAGCAGGAGCAGTTCATGGATCATTACAAGCAGGAGCATTAACAACTACATACACAGCATCACAAGGTCTTTTATTAAAAATACCTAATATGTATAAAATGGCAGGAGAGTTATTACCTTCTGTTATTCATGTTTCAGCAAGAGCATTAGCAGCACAAGCACTTTCTATATTTGGAGATCACCAAGATATATATGCAGCTAGAATGACAGGATATGCAATGTTAGCAACAAACTCAGTACAAGAAATAATGGACCTTGCAGGAGTTGCGCATTTAGCAGCTATAAAATCAAGAATTCCATTCTTACATTTCTTTGATGGATTTAGAACTTCTCATGAAATTCAAAAAGTTGAAGTTATGGATTACTCAGTATTCGATAGATTATTAGATAGAAATGCAGTGGCAGAATTCAGACAAAGAGCTTTAAATCCTGAGCATCCAACAACAAAAGGAACAGCTCAGAATGATGATATATATTTCCAAACTAGAGAAGCTTCAAATAAATTCTATGATGCAGTACCTGATATTGTAGCAGAATATATGAATGAAATTTCAAAAGTTACTGGAAGAGATTACAAACCATTCAATTACTATGGATCACCAACAGCTGAAAACATAATAATAGCTATGGGATCAGTAATAGAAGCAGCAAAAGAAACTGTAGATTATATGAATACAAATGGAGAAAATGTAGGATTAATGACAGTTCACCTATACAGACCTTTCTCGGCTAAATATTTCTTCGATCAATTACCAAAAACTGTAAAGAAAATAGCAGTTTTAGATAG
Source organism: uncultured Fusobacteriaceae bacterium (assembly GCA_947072665.1). Classification (GTDB taxonomy): domain Bacteria; phylum Fusobacteriota; class Fusobacteriia; order Fusobacteriales; family Fusobacteriaceae; genus JAGNZR01. The sequence goes on from CAMTIW010000008.1 coordinate 39,569, forward strand.
AACAAAAGAGCCAGGAGCATTGGGAGAACCTTTATATCTTGATGTAAGAGCATTATTTTATGGAATGGAAAATGCACCAGTAGTAATAGGTGGAAGATATGGACTTTCTTCTAAAGACACAACACCAGCACAAATCGTTGCAGTATATGAAAACTTAGCAAAAGCAGAACCAATGAATGGATTTACAGTTGGAATAGTTGATGACGTTACTTTCAAATCTTTACCAGTTGGAGAAAATTTAGTAGTAACTAAAGCAGATGTAAGAGAATGTCTATTTTATGGTTTAGGAGCTGACGGAACAGTTGGAGCTAATAAAAACTCAATAAAAATAATTGGAGATAGAACTAACATGTATGCACAAGCTTACTTTGCATATGATTCAAAAAAATCTGGTGGAGTTACAAAATCTCACCTAAGATTTGGAAAAGACCCAATTAGATCTACATACCTAGTAACAACTCCTAATTTTGTTGCTTGTTCTGTACCATCATACCTAACAAAGTATGACATGGTTGGAGGATTAAGAAACGGTGGAACTTTCTTACTTAACTGTATCTGGGATAAAGATGAGGTAGTAAACCATTTACCAACAGATGTAAAGAGAAATCTTGCAAAAAAAGGAGCTAAATTCTATATCTTAGATGCAAATAAACTTGCAAGAGAAATTGGATTAGGTGGAAGAACAAATACAATAATGCAAGCTTCATTCTTTAAACTTGCTGATATTATTGACTTTGCAGAAGCTCAAAAATATATGAAAGAATTTGTAGAAAAAACATACGGGAAAAAAGGTGCAGAAATAGTAGCAATGAATAACTCTGCAATAGATAAAGGAGCAGCAGAATTAGTAGAAGTAATAGTTGATCCAGCTTGGGCTAACCTGACTGATGAAGTAGCAGCAGTTGCAACTGGCTGTACAGGATGTGGATGTGGATGTGGTGATTCATCTGATTCAACAATACTTGATACTTTTGTTAAAAATATAGCTGAACCTATAAATGAAATGGAAGGATATTCTTTACCAGTTTCAGCATTTAATGGTTATGAAGATG
>CAMTIW010000009.1 GCA_947072665.1 uncultured Fusobacteriaceae bacterium
CCCCATGCTTGGGGGCAGGGGGTTGGAAATAGGCTTTAGCCTTTTTTTATATATTTATAAATTTCTCTAATAAATTTATAAAAAAACTATATAGTGGATAAATAAATTTATTTAATAGTCCAGTCCATGCTAATAGAATAATGAAAAAAAATCCATATTTATCCAAAGAAAAAATCCAATAACGTAAATCTTTACTAGAAAAACTGGCTATAATTTTAGAGCCATCTAGAGGTGGAATTGGAATAAGATTAAAAATAGCTAAAATTAAATTAATAGAGATGAAATATACTAAATAAGGATAAATTTTTATAATAAAAGATTCAGGAATAACTTTAATTAATAAAGCACCTAAAAAAGCTAATAAAAGATTCATTACTATACCAGCAACAGAAATTAAAAACTCACCTAAACGACCATTTTTAAGATTAAAATAATTAACAGGAACAGGTTTAGCCCAACCTATAATGAAATTAGAACCAGTAAAAATTAACATTAAAGGCAAGATAATACCCATGGGGTCAATATGTTTTAAAGGATTCAAGGTCAGGCGTCCACTTATTTTAGCCGTATTATCCCCTGAATAGTTAGCAGCAATTCCATGAGCAATTTCATGAAGCATAATAGAAATAATAAAAATAGGTATTTTAATAAAAACACCTGGATTGTTAAACAAAACAGAATAAAATTTATAAAGAAAAAATGTAAAAAACAAAATTAATAAAAATATAATAATATTTTTATTTTCTTTATTAACTTCTAAAAAATTTTGTAAATAATTTTTCATAGAAATCTCCTTTATTTTTTCAAAAATTATCCAAGTGCAACATCTAAGACCATCATAGTAGCAAACCCAAGCATGGCACCTATAGTTCCAGAATCATCATGATCATCAGCAGCATTGGGAATAAGTTCTTCAATCACAACATAAATCATAGCGCCAGCAGCAAAGGCTAGAGCGTATGGAAGAAGAGAACGCATACTCAAGACAAAGATAGCACCTAATACACCAGCAATAGGCTCTACAAGCCCTGAAGCTTGCCCATAATAGAATGCCTTCAATCTAGAAATACCTTCTCGACGAAGGGGTACTGAAACAGCAGCACCTTCAGGAAAATTTTGAAGTCCAATACCAATAGCTAAAGAAATGGCACCTCCCAGTGATGCAGAGGGGATTCCAGAAGCAGCAGCACCAAAAGCAACTCCCACAGCAAGTCCTTCTGGGATATTGTGTAGGGTAACTGCTAAAACCAAGAGAATACTTCTTTGCCAACTAGTTTTAATTCCTTCTGTTTGCTTCATACCACTGTGTAAATGGGGAAGTATTTTATCTATTGACCAAAGGAAAATACCACCAGTTAAAAATCCTATTACTGCTGGAATCCAAGATGTCATTCCCATGGATTCAGCAAGTTCTATTGCAGGGTTTAAAAGTGACCAGAAACTCGCTGCAATCATGACACCAGAAGCAAATCCTAGCATTCCATTAAGAATTCTTTTATTAATTGATTTAAAGAAAAAAACCATACTAGCTCCAAGAGCAGTGACCGCCCAAGTAAAAAGTGTAGCTAAAAGAGCTTGTAAAATAGGATTAAAAGTTTTAAATAGTTCAAACATAGTAGCCTCCTTCAGTATTTTTTTTATATCTTAAAAAAAAATCATTTAAAACATAGCAAAAAATTCAATATTAATGTATTATATATTAAGTAAAATAAAATAATTATAAAAAGAAAAATAACTATTATGTAAATTATACTGCATAATAGTATAAAAGTCTTTTTTTTTTGGAGGAAACATATGAATTTTTTATATAACAGAAAAAAAACAGCGATTATTTATAATAATATTGAATATTCCTACGAACAACTAATAAACGCATCTAAGTATTATGCTTCACTTTTAAATATTAAAAAAGATGATAGAGTTGTTCTATTTATCGAAAATAGACCTGAATTTATATATGGAATATTTGGAATATGGGATAAGAAAGGTATATCGGTAACTCTAGATGCAACATCAGATATAGAACAAGTGAGTTATGTACTGAAAGATTGTACTCCTGCTTATATGTTCACATCTCAAGAAAATTATGAAGTAGCAATGGCTGCGAGAGAACTTTCTGGATCAAAAATGGTAATAATAAATGTAGATGAAGAAGTCATTCCAGAAAAATTTGTAGACGCAGAGTCTGTAATTGAAGGATTAGACCAAGAAAAAACAATAGCTATTTTATACACTTCTGGTACGACAGGACTTCCAAAAGGAGTAATGATAAGTTTTAAAAATTTAATGGCAAATTTATTGGCATTAAGTGAGATAAATCTAGTAAGCGAGAAGGATAGAGTTTTAGGTATGTTACCTTTCCATCATATATTACCACTTGCTGGTACAATTATGTTACCTTTATATTTTGGAGGAACATTAGTAATATTGAAAGAACTTTCTTCAGAGGCAATAAAAACTACCTTAGCAAAATATAAAATAACATTTGTTATAGGTGTACCAAGAGTTTGGGAGATGTTTCATAAAGGAATAATGGCTAAAATAAATAGTTCAAAAATAGTTAGTAGACTGTTTAAAATTTGTGAAAAAATAAATAATAAAACTTTAAATAAAATCGTATTTAAAAAAGTCCAAGAAGCTTTTGGTGGACATATAAATATATTAGTTTCTGGAGGAGCAAAGCTAGATACTCAAATAACGAAAGATTTTACAACACTTGGATTTACCATGATGGAAGGGTATGGGCTCACAGAAACATCTCCAATTATATCTTTTAATAGGATTGGAAATATAAAAGCTGGTACGGTTGGAACTCCTATTCCTAGGGTAGAGGTGAAAATAGCAGATGATGGAGAACTTTTGGTACGTGGAGAGAACGTTATGCAAGGTTACTACAATAATCCAGTGGCAACTGCAGCAGTAATAGATGAAAATGGATGGTTCTCCACAGGAGATTTAGCTACATATGATGGTCAACATATAACAATAACAGGAAGAAAAAAAGAGATGATAGTACTATCTAATGGGAAAAATATTAATCCAGCAGATATAGAAATAGAACTAATGAGAGGTAGCGATTTAATTAAAGAAGTTGCAGTAGTTGAGCATAATAATCATCTATTAGGTCTTATTTATCCAGATTTTGATTTAGCTAAAGAAAGAGGTATAGTTAATATAAAAGAGGAGTTAAAGTGGGATATAATAGATAAATATAATGTGACTGCTCCTAAGTATAGAAAAATATTGGAAACTAAAATAGTATCTTTTGAACTTCCTAAAACAAAGTTAGGGAAATTACAAAGATTTAAATTAGCTGAACTTATTGGTGTAATAAAACCAGAAGAAAAAATAAAAGAAGAGAAAGTAGTAAAAAGTGATTATGTAGAAACTGAAGAATATATAAAATTAAAAGAATATTTACAAAAAGTTCATACGGAAGCAGATATAACTCCAGAATCACATGTGGAAATAGATATTGGAATGGATTCACTTGATAATGTAGAATTATTAAGCTATATAGAGAGTACATTTGGTGTTGAAATGACAGAAGAAGATCTTTCTAAAGTTAAATTAGTTAGAGAAATAGCAGATTTTATTAAAGCTAAAGGTGGAGAATTTAAAGAAGGAGACATTGATTGGAAAAAAATACTAGATTCTCCTACTAATTATCCAATGCCTAATTCTAATTTTATAGGGACAATTTTAAATATATTATTTATTAAACCATTTTTTTCATTATATGTAAAATTAAATAAAAAAGGAGAAGAAAAAATCCCAAATGAGGCAGTTATATTTGTTGGGAACCATCAAAGTATGTTAGATGCTTTTGCTTTTTCACAATTATTAACTTCTAAAATGAAGAATAAAACATATTATTTAGGTGTATCTATTCACTTTGCTTCAAAATTCAAAAAATATGTAGCAGATAATTCCAATGTAATTTTAATTGATATGAATAAAAATATAAAAGAAACATTAAAAGTTGTAGCAAAAGTTTTGAAATCTGGAGATAATATTGTTATATTCCCAGAAGGAGCTAGAACAAGAGATGGTGAGTTACAAGAATTTAAGAAAAGTTTCGCAATTATAGCTAAGGAACTAAATATACCTGTAGTTGTATTTGGAATAAAAGGAGCTTATGATTTAATGCCTTTTGGTCAAAGTAAACCATCTAAGGGTGAAATGAATGTAGAAATACTAAAAGTAATTTTACCTAAAGAACTGACAATTGAAGAGATTGTTAAAGAATCAAGAGGAAAAGTAGCCGAATTTTTAAAGAAATAATTTGGAGGAAATAATGAAATTCACAAAAATGCATGGTGCAGGAAATGACTTTATTTTACTTCATAGTTCTGACAATTGTTTTAAAGATATACCCAAATTAACTATTAGAATGTGCCATAGAAGATTTGGTGTTGGAGCTGATGGACTTATGACATATGAAAAAAGTTTAACTGCAGATATTAAAATGAATTATTATAATTCAGATGGTTCTAGAGCTAGTATGTGTGGCAATGGTATTAGATGTTTTTCAAAGTTTGTGTATGATAATAAAATTGTTGATTCCAATATATTTCATGTGGAAACTGATGATGGAATTAAACATATAATTATACATATAGAGGATAAAGAAAAGATGATGATAGATGTAGATATGGGCTATCCTAGCTTTAAAAGTGAAGATATTCCTGTCAAAAGTGAAAATAAAAATTTCATCTTAAAAGAATTAGAAATTGAAGGACTTAAGATTAAAGTTTCCAGTATTCATATGGGTGTTCCTCATACTGTTATATATTTGAAAGAATTTGAAGATATAAATTTAGATTATATAGGTGAAAGAATAGAGAATCTTGATATTTTCAAAAAGAAAACTAATGTTAATTTCGTAAAAATATTAGATAGAAAAAAAATAGAAGTTAAAACATGGGAAAGAGGAGCAGGAAGGACTTTAGCTTGTGGGACAGGATGTTGTTCCAGTGTTATATTAGGAAATTATTTAGGATATTTAGAAGCTGATGTAGAAGTGATTACAGAGGGTGGAGAACTATTTATTAGCTTGAATAAAAATTTTAAAACACTGATGTCAGGAACAGCAATTTCTGTATTTAGTGGTGAATTTTATGAATAAAAAATAGAGAGCAAAAGCTCTCTATTTTTATTTTGATTCAACCCAATTTTTTATTGTATCTCTAGCTTTAAGAACTATTTCTTCATAGGATAAATTTTTAGTACTGAAATTTTCAAAAAATTTCAATTCTACATTTCCAGATTTAGGATATTTTTCATTAGCTGGGAAAAGTTCATAAGCACCTTTAATACCAAAAGGAACTATGGGAACATTTAATTCTTTTGCTAAAATGGCAAAAGTTTTTTTAAAATCTAACATATGTCCATTTCTTGTTCTAACACCTTCTGGAAATATAACAACACTTCCACCAGCTTTTAATATAGAAGCTGCAGATTTCAAAGAATTACTAACATTCTTATTAATATCAACAATGATTATATTGGAATTATCTGCCATGAATTTCATTAATCCAGATTTAAAATGCTTTACCTTTGCTAAATAATGAATTTTTGTCAGGGTACTATTTTTAATAGCATTATTGAATAAAAATGAATCTGCAAAACTTTGATGATTTCCAACATATATAGCTGGTGTATTTAAAATATTTTCTTGACCTGAAGATTTTTCTTTAATATAGAAAAAGAAAAAAGGTTTAAATATAAATCTAACAATTTTTCCAACTATATTATATTTTAATTTACATGGGGTTACGGAATTTAGTTCATTAGCCCAGTTTTTTTCTTCAATTTTAATATCAGTTGCGTTGTCTCTTAGATATTCTGCTAGTTTCTCTACAGTTGAATATTTAAGAAATAATTTTTGCTCAGCTTTAATACCAAATTTATAATGAATAAAAACTAAAAGTTCAGTGATATCCAAAGAATCTAAGCCTAAATCTAATTCTAAATGTGCTGTAGAAACTAAATTTTTTCCTTTTAGATTAGAAAGGAACTCTTTTAATTCTCTATATTCTTCAAAATCAGGATCAATAGTATTGCTCTTATTATCTTCAGTTTTTATCAAAATATCTTTTATTAAGAATCTTCTTATTTTTCCTAGTTTTGTTTTTGGAAACTCCTCTTGAAGAATTTTTATATCTAGAATTTTTTTATAGCTAGGAGCATTACTATTATACTTATCTATTATTCCCCACTTAAATGTTTCTAAAATATTTGTAATACCTTCATCTTGTATTTTTTGAAAATTAGGATAAATAACTACAGTTAATAAAGAATCATACTCAATTATAGCTACTTCTTGAATTAAATTTGAATTTTCTTCTAGCCACATTTCAATTTCAATAGGATTTATATTTTTACCATTGGATAAAACAATCATCTCTTTTTTTCTACCTGTAATGTAGAGATAATCATTTTTAAGTTCACCTAAATCTCCTGTATAAAACCATCCTTCTTTATCTATAACCTCTGATGTAGCTACAGGATTATTATAATATCCTTTCATGACATTTCTGCCTCTGACTAAAATTTCTCCTTCCATAGTAAATTTTATCTCTATACCAGGAAGAATTTTTCCTCCAGCTCCAGGGATAACTTGATTTATAGGAGTAAAACAAATCATAGGTGCAGTTTCTGTAAGACCATATCCTTCGCAAATATCAATTCCTAATGTAAGGAAATCCTTTGCAATTTGCGGATTTAATTTAGAACCACCTGAAACAAAGAATCTTAAGTTACCTCCAAACTCTTCATGAACTTTTTTGAAAACTTTTTTACTTAAATTTTTATTTTGTAATTTTTCCATAAGTTTAAAAATGCCTTTTGTTATAGATGAAGCATTAATTTTCCCTAATATTTTTTTGTGAATTGCTTCCCAAAGTCTTGGAACACCAATCATAAAGGTAACTTTATAAGTTTTAAAGGCATCTATCATAGCTTGAGAAGATACTTCTTTTAAAAATACAATAGTTGCACCTTTTGCAAAGGGAACTATTCCTGCACCTAAAAGTGGAAAAATATGATGCATAGGTAAAAGAGCAAGGACAATATCAGTATCTTCATACATTTTATAGGTATCTAATCCTTCTATATTTACAAGAATATTGTCAAATGTTAACATAACACCCTTTGGACTCCCTGTTGTCCCAGAAGTATAAAGCATAAGCACAGTATCTTTGAGATTAGGAGACTGGATAATCAAACTATCTCCTAGATATATAGGTTGTTCATCGTCCACTATTATTGTTTTAATATTTAAATTTAAATTTGATAATGCAAGTTCTACGTTATTTTTATTTTTCTCAGATGAGAAAATATATTTTGGCTGAGAGTCAAGTAAATAAAATTCCAAATCTTTTGAATTAAAACTAGAATCTAGACAGACACAGATACCTTTCTTGTCCCAAATACCCAAGAACGAATAAAAAAATTCAGGTCTATTTTCCATATATATAACTACTCTGTCCCCTGGTTCTAAATTTACTATTTCAGAATATCCTTTAGATTTTTTTATCATTTCTTTATATGAAATATTCTTACGATCATAGATGATAGCTGTTTTATTATAATCTTTTATAAAAGACAAAAGCCCTCCTTTAAAAACAAGTGTTTTTTTTGTACCAAATTATACCATAATTAGTATTAAAAAGCAAATAATCTGAACACTATTATATTAAATAAAAAAGACGAGAAACTCAACAAGAGCTCTCATCTTTATTATACTATCTTTTAATTCTTTTTAATTCTTTTTCTGTAATAAACATTTGTGTAGTTCTAGTTTTTACCCATAGTCCGTCACCAATTCTATCAAGAGTTGCAGCAACATTTCTAGCATCTGTATTTATTATTCCATTTCTTTCAATCTCAACAATTGTTCTAGTTTTTCCAATTCTTGTCATTCCTTTAAAAACATCTCTTTTAGATATTCTCATAACTAGACTTGGAAATTTAGATTCAAACTTTATATGGTTACCTCTTTCAGAAGCTATAATTTTTGTTAGAGTTTTTCTTCCTCCTACAGTAACGGAACCTGCTAATGTTGAGATACTCATAGCTAGAATGGCTACTGTCATAATAATTTTTTTCATTTACTACCTCCAATTTTTGACTGATTAGTCATTATACTTCATTTTATGATTGTTGTCAATAAAAAGTCTTATTATGTTATATTTAAAGTTTTGTTAAAAAAATAAAAAAAATTTGGTATACTATAGAAAAATAGAAAAAATATTTTTTGATAACTTTTAAAATATGGAGGAAAAATAATGTATAGACCAAATTATTTACTTATGACAGCGGGACCTACAACTGTAAGAGAAAATGTGTTGAGAGCTAGAATGAATTTTTTTGGAAATCCTGATTTAGATGAAAATTTTTTTATTTTTTACAAAGAAGTAACTGATAAGATAGGGAATATTTTAAATTCAAAACACTCTACAAATATAATTATGAGTGGGGAAGGAATGCTAGGGTTAGATTCTGCATGTGCTTCGTTAATAGAAAAAGGTGACGAAGTATTAGTAATAGGAAATGGAATATTTGGAGATGGATTTAAGGACTTGGTTTGCTTATATGGAGGTAATGTTAATATTTTTAAAGGAGATTGGCAGGAAAAAATTTCAATAAAAAAATTAGAAGAATATATAATAAATAGTGGAAAAAAATTTAAATGTGCAACTGTTGTTCATTGTGATACTCCTTCTGGAATGTTGAATGATATAAAAAGCATATGTGAAATTTTAAATAAATATAAAATACTATCTATTGTAGATAGTGTAGCTAGCATGGGTGGAGTAAAGATTGATGTTGATAACTGGGGTATAGACATAATATTAGGAGCTTCACAAAAAGTATTTTCAGCACCTCCTGGATTAACAGTTATATCTGTTAGTAAAAGAGCTTGGGAGGTAATGAAAAATAGAAAAACTCCAATTTCTTCTTTTTATTGTAATTTACTTTTATGGGAAAATTGTGTAGAGAATAAACTTTTCCCATATACCATGCCCGCTAGTGATATAATAGCATTTGATATAGCACTTGATAATATTTTAGAATATGGAATTGAAAATTTAATTAATGAACATGAAAAAATAGCTAAATATACAAGGGAAATACTTGAAGATATGAATCTAAAATTTTATATAAAAAATGGATTTTCACCAACAGTAACAGCTTTTATTATTCCAGAAGGATATACTGTTAAAAAAATAATCAATCATTTAAAAAAAGAATATAATATTTTAATATCAGGCTCATATGGGATATTAGAAGACAAAATTTTGAGGATTGGTCATATGGGGGAGAATATTTTTAATGAAAGAGTTGAGAAAACTTTAGATGGTTTAAAGAAAACAATTATAGAGCTAAAGAATAAATAAAAATTTTGAATAAATTAGTATTATTAGTAAAGGCAGTAAAGAGCTAGGTTGCATAATCTAGGTCTTTACTGCCCTTTTTTTTACTTTAAATATCTCTGATTTGACCGAAAACTAAAAACATGATATAATAATGAACACAAAAAAGAAAAAAAATAAATAATATAAAAATTATAATTTTCTATTTAAAAATTAGGAGGAATAAAAAATGATAAAAATGTATATTAGTATAATTATATTTTTCATGTTAAAGATATTTTCTTTTGGAATATGTGAACTTCCAGAATTAGATAAATTTGAGAAAAAAACTGAGAAAACAATGTTATTCACATCGGCTAAAGATATAGTTACAATAGATGTGATGAGACTGATAAGAAAAACTATAATGGTAGAATCTGAATGTAACCCAAGAATAAAACACCCTGTAGCCAAGGGGATAACACAAATTGAACCCTCGACATTTAGAAACATGAAATCAGATAAAAATTTCAGAACAGAATACAAAGATATTGAAAAAAATTATGGGGTTAATCTTTCTAAAGATTGGGCAACAGATACCTATACTAATATAGTAGCAGCATACGCTGTATATAAATGGAAAATGATGGATAGTCCAAATTGGTGGGACATTAGATATAAATTTAGTTCCCTTAAAAATAATTTTGAAGATTTAGAGTGGAATTTATATAAGGTATATTTTAATAGTATAAAAGGAAAAACAACTTTAAAGAGATGGAATAGATTTTCCGTATGAAAAAGCTTCTCTTAGGTAAAGAATAGAATTTTTTTCTTTTATTAGTTAAAATAAAAAATAAAAAAGAGTCTTAGTTCTTTAATATATAGAACTGAGATTTTTTAATTTTATATTAAATATAAAATTAGGTTTTAGGATATAATCATAGTACTTGAAAAAATTTGGTGTAAATGATACAATGTTCTAATAATAGTCAGTGGAAACATACTGTAATTTAGGAGGATTTTTAATGAAAAAAGCATGGAATAGCGGAATTTGTAGAACTCTAATAACTAAGGAAGAGATAGCAATTAAAGTAAAAGAGTTAGGAAAAATTATAACTGAGGACTATAAAAATGTAGAAGAGGAACTTATAGTAGTTTGCCTGTTGAAAGGTTCGGTTGTATTTATGTCAGACTTATGTCGTGAAATAAAACTCCCAATGAAGATGGATTTCATGAGTGTGAGTAGCTATGGAGATGCTTTTGAATCTTCTAAAGAAGTGAAAATAAAAAAAGAATTAGACGAAAGTATTATGGGAAAACACGTTCTTATAATAGAAGATATAATTGATACAGGAAGAACTCTAAAAAAAATAACTGAAATATTAAATATGAGAGAGCCAAAATCACTTAAAATCTGTACTCTTTTAGATAAACCAAGTAGAAGAGAAGTAAAAGTTACTGTGGATTATATAGGATTTGAAATTCCTGATGAATTTGTATTAGGATATGGTTTAGATTTTAAACAAGAATATAGAAATCTTCCTGAAATAGCTGTAATGGGACCATTAAATTAAACACTGGAGGATTAATGTCAGATTTTAAACATAAAAAGAAGTTTGGACAAAACTTTCTTACAAACCAAAATGAAGTATTAGAAAATATAATGAGGGTTTCTAATGTGGATTCAGAGGATATAATAATAGAAATAGGACCTGGTGAAGGGGCATTAACAGAATTACTTTTAAATAAAGCTAAAAAAGTTTATTGTTTTGAAATTGATACGGATTTAGAAAAAATACTGAGAAAAAAATATGAATCTAATCCTAAATTTAATTTGATTATGGGTGATGTATTAGACGCTGATTTACAAACACTATTAAAAGATGAAAGTTCTGTAAAGGTTGTTGCCAATATTCCTTACTATATAACTTCTCCAATAATAAATAAACTTATAGAAAATAAAAATAAAGTTGATGAGATATATATAATGGTTCAAAAAGAAGTAGCCGAAAGAGTTTGCTCTAAATCTGGAAAAGAAAGAAGTGTATTGACGTTAGCTATCGAATATTTTGGAGTCTCTGAATACTTATTCACTATACCAAAAGAGTTTTTTACACCTGCTCCTAAGGTAGATTCAGCATTTATGTCGATAAAATTATATAGTGATGAAGATAAAAAAGACTTAGAAGAAAAAATATTTTTTAAGTATGTAAAAGCTTGTTTCTTAAATAAAAGGAAAAATATTTTGAATAATTTAACAAGTTTAGGCTATTCAAAAGATCAATTGAGAGAGAAGTTAATTATTTTAGAAATACCAGAAACTGAAAGAGCAGAAAATGTGACAATTGAAAAATTTATAGAAATGGCTAAGCTTTTTGAAAAAGAGGTGAAATAGTAGAATGAAACAAGGAAGTTATGAATTTTTAGTTCAAACAGAAAGAACAGATATTGATTTTATAAATAAAATTATAGAAGCCTATGAAGGTATTGGTGTAGTAAGAACCATAAGTGCAGAAAAAGGACTATTAAATATAATTACAACGTATGATTTTAAAGAGTTTTTAAGAGAGGTCCTAGAAGATTTAAATAAAAAATGGGTTAGAGCAGAAATTATAGATGAAAAACCATGGACAGGAGGCTTATAAAATGGAGAAATTAGAAAAACTTTTACAATTTATCGTTAAAGAATTAATAGAAAAAAAAGAAGAGATAAGAGTTACCTATGATGTAATAGATGACACAATTATTTTTAGGGTAAGTGTGGCAAAGGGAGAAATGGGTAAATTAATTGGGAAAAATGGACTTACAGCTAATGCTATCAGAGGTGTGATGCAAGCTGCTGGAGTAAAAGATAAGCTAAATGTAAATGTGGAATTTATAGATTAATTTAGAAGGAGAAAAAATGGAACTTTTAACAGTAGGGAAAATAGGGGGGACACATCATTTAAAAGGTGCAATAAAATTGCATTCTAATATTGGAGAAGCTCTTTATAATATGGTGGATAGTAAGGTTTTGGTAGAAGTCCCAGATGGCACAATTAAAATGTTAACAGTAAAATCAATTGCTCCTTTGGTAGGAGAAAAATGGATATTAGAATTTGTTGAAATAACTAATAAAAATGATGCGAGTAAATTGACAAAAGCATTTGTTAAAGCTAGAAAAGATGTTATTGGAATAGATGAAGATGAATATTTATTAAATGATTTATTAGAAATGACAGTAAAAGATGAAAATGGAAAATTTTTGGGGAAAATAGTTAATATATTAGATACAGCAGCTCATGAAGTATTAGAAATAGAAACAGAAACAACAGAGGGTATGATACCAAATATTCCTGAATTTGTTAAAAATATTTGTTTTGAAAAGAAAGAAATGATAGTTTCTGTAATAGAGGGTATGATAGAAGAGAAAAAAATAAAATAAATGAATTTCCAAGGAGAAAAACGTGAAAATTAATATTCTTACACTTTTTCCAGAATTTTTTAATAGTTTTAAAGTAGAAAGTATAATTGGAAGAGCTATTAAACATGAAAAGTTAGATATAAATATTATAAATATTAGAGACTATTGTTTTGATAAACATAAACAAGCAGATGATACACCTACTGGTGGTGGAGCAGGTATGGTAATGAAGCCAGAACCAATTTTTAGAGCACTTGAAACATGTAATGGAAAGAATATATATGTCTCTCCACAGGGAATAGTTTTCAATCAAAAAATAGCTATAGAACTTTCAAAAGAAAAAGAAATAACAATAATATGTGGACATTATGAAGGAATAGATGAAAGAGTAATAGAGAAAGCTGTAGATTTAGAAATATCTGTAGGTGATTTTGTCTTAACTGGTGGTGAAATTCCTGCTATGTTAATTGCGGATTGTATAGCAAGAATGATTCCAGATGTTATAAAAAAAGAGTCCTATGAGAATGATTCATTTTATAATGGCCTATTAGACTGTCCGCACTATACAAAACCTCCTGAATATGAAGGGTTAAAAGTACCAGAAGTTTTACTCTCTGGTCATCATAAAAAAATAGAGGAGTGGAGATTAAAAGAGAGCTTAAAAAGAACCCTTTTAAGAAGACCAGATATTTTAAAGGGAAGGGAATTCTCCAAATTAGAGAAAAAATTAATGAAAGAGATTGAGAATGAAATTAAATAAAGATTATAATAGGGATGTGTATTTAAAGAATGATGTATAAATTAGAAAATCAAATTCCTATAATTGGAAAAAACAATTTCATAGCAGAAAATGCTATTCTTATTGGAGATATAGAAACAGGAGAAAATGTTAGTATATGGTATTCTACTGTATTAAGAGCTGATTGTTGTAGTATAAAAATAGGGAAAAATAGTAATATTCAAGATAATTCAACTGTTCATGGAGATAAAATTTTTCCTGTAACTATTGGAGAAAATGTAACCATTGGGCATAATTGTGTAATACATGGTTGTTCTATTGATAATAATGTAGTTGTAGGTATGGGAGCTATCTTATTAAACGGTACTAAAATTCCTAAAAATTGTATTGTAGCTGCAGGTTCTGTTGTTAATTCTAAGTTAGAATTAAGAGAGGGAGTTTTAATTGCTGGAACTCCAGCAAGAATAATAAGAGACTTATCTTTGGAAAACAAAGAATATATTGATTATGCAAAAGAGATGTATCTTTATGATATAGAAATATATAAGACAATAGAGAAAATTGAGATAACGAACTAAATTAAGGAAGGTAAGAGATGAGAGAGAGTATATATTTAGCACTGGTTCATTATCCAGTTTATAATAAAAATCATGAGGTGGTTTCCACATCAGTTACAAATTTTGATATTCATGATATTTCAAGAACTTGTAGAACTTATGATATCAAAGAATATCATATAGTTGTTCCAGTAGAAGCTCAAAAACAATTAACAGAAAGAATAATTGGATATTGGCAGGAAGGAGTGGGAGGAAATCATAATAAAGATAGAGAAGAGGCATTCTTTAATACAAGAGTTTATGAAAGTATCCAAAAATCAATAGAAGAGATAGAAAAATTAGAAGGAAAAAGACCTTTAATTATAACAACTTCTGCTAAAATATATCCAAATACAGTAACATATAAAGAGCTAGGAGAGAAGATAACGGGAGATGATAGACCTTACCTTCTTTTATTTGGGACAGGTTGGGGTCTGACAGAAGAAATTATGGATATGTCAGATTATATATTAGAACCTATCAGAGGAAATACGAAATATAACCATTTATCAGTTAGATCAGCAGTATCAATTATTTTAGATAGATTAACTGGGGAAAATTAAAATATGGCAAAAGAAATAAAAATTAAACCTAATGAAAAAATGTTTGTAAATATTGGGTTGAAAGAAGTTAAAGTAGAAGAGATTATATATAATGAAAGGCATAAGAAGTTAACTCTTCAATGCCTTTTATCTTCATTTAAAGATTTTAATGAAATAGATATGTTAGATGAAAAATTAAAGAAGAATTTTGGAGAGCATTTAACCATAGAAATAAAAGTAAATTTAAATGTAGATAAAATAACAAAAACAGAGTTAAAAGATATTGTGGAAAGAGCTATAAAAAAATTAAAAAAAGTAAATGCTATTTCAAAATCTTTTTTATATTTTTATCGTGTTTTAATAGAAGCTGAAACTATAAAAATTGAATTAAAAGATGAAATGTCAATGGAAACTCTAAATAATTCTGATATTCAGACAAAGTTAAAAAATATAATTAAAAACTATGGAATAGAAGGTTTTCAAGTTGAGTTTGTTATTGGAGATTTCTCTAAAAAAGAAGAAGAGCTAAACTTACAAAAAGAAGCAGAAATTATAAATCTTCATAAAAAACAAGAAGAAGAACAAAAGGAGAACATAAAAAAAGCTTCCAATCCTTCTCTGAATTCAACTGGAAATTCTACATCATCTGGATCAAAAGATAATAATAATATCCAAAAATTCTATAATAAAAATAAAGGACTCAATGGTACTTTAATTAGTATTGATGAATTTAGTGAATTACATGAAGAGGAAGTTTGTGTGTTGAGTGGTGAAATATTCTCGCTAGAAACAAGGGATATAAGAAATGACAAAACTTTAGTAACACTTAGAATTACAGATAAAAAAAATTCTGTAACACTTAAAATATTTTTGAATAAAAATGAGAAACTAGAGGCAAAAGAAGGTGATTTTGTAAAAGTTGCTGGAAAAAAACAAATAGATAGATTTTCTCAAAATAATGAAGAAATTGTTATGCTTACAGCTCTTGAAAAATTGGATAAAGTAAATAAAATAAAGTTAGATAAAGCTACAAAGAAAATGGTTGAACTACATACTCATAGTAAAATGAGTGAAATGGTAGGAGTAACTGATATAAAAGATTTAGTGGAAAGAGCTATTACTTACGGGCATAAATCAGTAGCAATAACTGATTATGCAGTAGTTCATTCCTTCCCATTTGCATATAAAGCGGGCAAAGGAAAAGAGATAAAAATTATATTTGGTTCTGAAATGTATATGGTAGATGATTTAAAAGAAATGGTTATAAATGCAAAGGATATAAAAATAGAAGATGAAACTTTTGTAGTTTTTGACTTGGAAACTACGGGTTTAAATGCATATAAAAATGAGATAATAGAAATAGGTGCAGTAAAATTAAAGGGAACTAGAATAGTGGATAGATTTTCTCAACTTGTAAAGCCAGTAGGGAAACTTCCTAAAAAAATTCAAGAATTAACTGGAATAACAGAGGATATGTTGATAGATTCACCCTCTATTGAGGAAATTCTTCCTAAATTTTTAGAATTTATAGAAGGGGCTACACTAGTTGCGCATAATGCACCATTTGATATGAGTTTTATAAGAAGAGATAGTTTGAAAATTTTAAATAAAAAAATAGAAAATACAGTTATAGATACTTTAAGAATGGCAAGAGATTTATATCCTGAATTTAAAAACTATGGATTAAAAACAGTAACAAAACGTTTGGGTGTTTCTTTAGAGTCGCACCATAGAGCTGTGGATGATTCCCAGGCAACTGCAAATATGTTTGTTATATTTTTAGAGCGATATATGGAAAAAGGCATAGATAATATTAAAGATTTTTATGGAGTTTTTCCTGTAAATGTACAAAAGCAAGAAACTAAAAATATAATGGTTATGGTGAAAAATTTAGTAGGATTAAAAAATATGTATAAACTTATATCTGAAGCTCATCTTAATAATTATGGACTTAAAAAACCAAGAATAACGAAAACTCAACTTATGGAGAATAGAGAAGGATTAATTTTAGGGTGTTCCATGACTTCACATCATAACAATGTGAGTGAATTATTGGATAATTATATGACATATGACTTTGAAACATTTGAAAAAAATATAGAATTTTATGATTATGTTGAGTTATTACCAAAGGCTGCATATAATGAACTTATAGATGAGGAAGGTAGTGGAAGGATAAAAGGATATGATGAAATTGAAACAATGAATAAATATTCTTATGAAATTGCTGAAAAATACAATAAAATTGTTACAGCTAGTTCCAATGTCCATTATTTAGATTCTGAAGAGCATAAAATAAGAAGCATATTATTATATGGAAGTGGAACAGTTTTCAGAGAGAATCAATTTAAAGTGGATAATGGTTTTTATTTTAGAACAACCGAAGAACTATTAAGGGAATTTGAGTATTTAGGAAAAGATGTAGCTAGTGAAATAGTTGTGGATAATACTAATATAATTTCAGATATGATAGAAGTAATAAAGCCTGTTCCTGACGGTTTTTATCCACCTAAAATAGAAAATGCTGAAAATATAGTAAGAGATATGACCTATGAAAAATCTTATAGAATATATGGAAACCCTCTTCCTGAAATAGTGGAGCAGAGAATAGAAAGAGAGTTAAAATCTATAATAGGAAATGGATTTGCTGTACTCTATCTTTCAGCTCAAAAACTTGTAAAAAAATCTTTAGATAATGGATATTTAGTTGGTTCTAGAGGTTCAGTAG
This sequence comes from uncultured Fusobacteriaceae bacterium, assembly GCA_947072665.1. Classification (GTDB taxonomy): domain Bacteria; phylum Fusobacteriota; class Fusobacteriia; order Fusobacteriales; family Fusobacteriaceae; genus JAGNZR01. The sequence continues at coordinate 17,368 of CAMTIW010000009.1, forward strand.
GTTCTTCAATAGTAGCATATATGATGGATATAACTGAAGTTAATGCTCTTTATCCACATTACCTTTGTGAAAATACTGATTGTTTACATTCAGAGTTTATAGAAAGAGAGGGTGCAGGAGTAGATTTGCCAGTAAAAAATTGTCCTAAATGTGGTCGTGAAATGAAAAGGGATGGACATTCTATACCATTTGAAGTTTTCATGGGGTTTGATGGGGATAAAGTACCAGATATAGATTTAAATTTTTCAGGAGAATACCAAGGAGAAATTCACAGATACTGTGAAGAGTTATTTGGAAAAGAGAATGTATTTAAAGCAGGAACAATTTCTACTTTGGCAGAGAAAAATGCTATGGGATATGTTATGAAATATTTTGAAGAGCAAAATCAAAAAATTTCCAACGCAGAAATGGTAAGATTAGCTAAAAAATGTGAAGGAGCAAAGAAAACAACAGGACAACATCCTGGTGGAATGATTGTGGTTCCTCAGGGACATAGTATTTTTGAGTTTTGTCCAGTTCAAAAACCAGCTAATGATATGTCTAATGACTCTATAACTACTCACTATGATTATCATGTAATGGATGAACAGTTAGTTAAATTAGATATACTAGGACACGATGATCCTACTACAATAAGATTATTACAAGAGTATACTGGTGTGGATGTTTACTCTATTCCACTTGCAGATCCAGAAACAATAAAATTATTTTCATCTACGGAATCTTTAGGAGTGACACCAGAAGCCATTGGATCAGTTGTGGGAACTTATGGTGTACCTGAGTTTGGAACTCCATTTGTAAGACAGATGCTAGTAGATACAATGCCCACTACTTTCGCAGAATTAGTAAGAATATCAGGACTTTCTCATGGAACAGATGTATGGTTAAATAATGCACAAGAATTTATAAAGCAAGGTAAAGCAAATTTATCACAAATAATTTCGGTGAGAGATGATATTATGAACTATTTGATAGATCAAGGTTTAGATAAAGTAACTTCTTTTAAAATTATGGAATTTGTTAGAAAAGGTCAACCTTCAAAAAATCCAGAAGGTTGGGAAAAATATTCAACTCTTATGAAGGAACATAAGGTAGAAGATTGGTATATAGAATCATGTAGAAGAATAAAATATATGTTCCCTAAAGGGCATGCAGTGGCTTATGTTATGATGGCCATGAGGATAGCTTATTTTAAGGTTCATTATCCATTGGAATTTTATGCTGCATATTTTTCTAGAAAATATGATGCTTTTGATTATGAACTTATGCATAATATTACAAAAATAAAGGAAAAATTAACAGAATTAAATAAAGAACAAAAATTAGATGTAAAACAAAAATCAGAATTAGTTTTATGTGAAATAATAATAGAGATGAGAGCTAGAGGTTTTGAATTTTTACCAATAGATATATATAAATCTTCAGGATTTAAGTTTACTTTGGAAGATGGAAAAGTAAGAATACCCTTAGTTGCATTAAATGGATTAGGTGGCTCTGTTGTGGATAATATTTTAAAAGAAAGAGAATTGGGAAGATTTACTTCTTTTGAAGATTTAAAACGAAGAACTAAAGTATCTCAAACCATAGTAGAAAAATTAAAAGAATTTAAATTAATTGAAAATCTAAGCGAAACGAATCAAATATCATTATTTTAATTTTAAAAAGAATATTGCATACAAAATATATATAGTTTTTTCATGAAATAAAATTATTAACTCTTGAAAAACTAAATAAAAAGGTTTATACTTTTAATAAAGATATATATTATTAAAATGTATTTTATTTAGATAAAATGGAGGGAATAATGTCAATAAATGTAAATTTAGAAATGATAAAAGCCGCTCAAGAAGTTTTAAAAGATGCAATAAGAAAAACACCTTTGACAGATTGTGCTGGTATGAGTGAAAAAACAGGAAATCAAATATATTTTAAAATGGAAAATTTACAAAAAACAGGTTCTTTTAAAATTAGAGGAGCAGTTAATAAAATTGCAAATTTAACAGATAGTGAAAAGGAAAGAGGGATAATAGCTTCATCAGCTGGAAATCATGCTCAAGGAGTGGCTTTAGGAGCTAAAGCACAAGGAATAAGAGCGACAATAGTTATGCCAAGCACGGCACCCATGGCTAAGGTAACTGCAACTAAATCTTATGGAGCTGAAGTTATTCTCTGTGGAGAAGTATATGATGATGCTTATGCTAAGGCTTGTGAGGTTCAGAAAGCAACTGGAGCAGTATTTATACATCCTTTTGATGATGACTATGTAATTGCAGGGCAAGGAACAATAGGATTAGAAATATTAGAAGAACTTCCAGAATTAGACATAGTAGTAGTTCCAGTGGGTGGTGGTGGAATATTATCAGGAATAGCCATAGCTTTAAAATCATTAAAACCTAGTATAAAAATAATTGGAGTTCAGACAGCTAATGTTCCATCCATGCAAGAGGCTTTAAAAATAGGACATCCAATAGAAATAAAGGCGATAGCAACTATTGCAGATGGGATTGCAGTAAAAAAAGCAGGAAGTAAAACTTTTGAAATTATAGAAAAATATGTTGATGAAATAATAACTGTTACAGAAGATGAAATAGCTAACGCAATACTTTATATGATGGAAAAAAATAAGGTAATGGCTGAAGGAGCAGGGGCTACAGCAGCAGCAGCAATTTTAGCTGGAAAAATAAATGCTAAAAATAAGAATATTTGTGGGGTTATATCAGGTGGAAATGTGGATATAAATTTAGTTGATAGAATTATTAATAAATCCTTATTTAATCAAGGTAGAAGGTATGAATTTAAAACTAGAATTATGGATAAAGCTGGCGAATTGCAAAAATTTTTAGATATTATAAAAGAAAATAGAGCAAATATACTAAGTTTAGATGCAAATATATTTGAAGAATCTTTAGCACTGAATACTCAAGAATTGAAAATAGTTGTCGAATGTTTAAACTGTGAGCATAAGACTAAAATATTGAACGCGATAACAGAAAAAGGATATTTAATATATTAAAATAAAAAATCTTTTTTAGGTAGTATTAAACTATTTGAAAAAGATTTTTTTTATTTTTAAATACCTAATTGAAATGTTATATTTTTTCATGTATACTATAAAATATAAAAAGAAAATTAGTGGTGGTGTTATGTGAAAAAAATAAGTTTAATTATATTTTTAGGAATTCAAATTTTAACATTTAGTTATAAAGATTATCCTTATATGGATCCTCTTGTTGCTACAATTGTAGGAAGTTCCACTCTTATGATGCAAGGAGTATCTCCATTGGAAGATATTAAGATTTCAGAGTATAAAATTTCTACAGATATGGAAAAAAAAATTCCAGAAAATTTTTGGTATCAAAAAGGGTATAAGTTTTCTCTTGTAAAACAAAAGAGTAGAGCTCCTTTAATTTTTATAATAGCAGGAACAGGAGCATCCTATGATTCTATTAGGATGTCATATTTTCAAAGGATTTTTTATGATGCAGGTTATAATGTAATATCCATTTCTTCACCTATGCAAATGAATTTTTTACTCAATGCTTCTTCTAGTAGAATGCCAGGAAGACTTATGTCTGATAGCGAAGATATTTATAATATGATGCAAAAAGCATATGAAAAAGTGAAAGGAAATATAGAAGTATCAGATTTTTATGTGATGGGATATTCTTTGGGAGCTGCTCAAACAGCTTATGTTTCATATATAGATGAAAAAGAAAAAGTATTTAATTTCAAGAGAGGATTCATGATAAATCCTGTGGTAGATATGTATAAATCAGCTACAAAATTAGATAATATGTTAAATGAAAATATTGATAATAATAAAAAAAATATTGGTGTCTTAGTTGAAGAAATATTCACAGAGATATCAAAAAAAACAAATGAAAAAAATATTCAATTGAGCGAAGCCGCTATTTATTCGTTATTTAAAGAAAAAGTTATTTCCAATGAGAAAATGGCAGCACTAATAGGACTTGCTTTTAGAGTCATAGCAATTGACCTAAATTTTATAACGGATGTTGCTAATAATAGGCATGTTTATGAAAAGGGACCTATTGGAAAATTTGAGCCACTTTTTAAATATTTTCAAAGAATTGATTTCGCAGGTTTTGATGATTATCTTGTAAGGTTAGCAGAACCATATTATAAGGAAAAAGGAATAGATAAAGCTACCTTATTGGAATCTGTAAGACTTAATGAAATAGAAAATTATTTGAAAACAACTTCAAAATTATCAGTTGTTACAAATAGAGATGAATTAATTTTAGATAAAAAAGATTTGAAATATTTAGAAGAGGTTTTTAAAGGCAGAATAATAGTTTATCCCACTGGTGGACATTGTGGAAATATGTTTTTTGGACCAAATGTAAATAATATGCTTAATTATTTAAAAAATGGGGTGTTAATAAATGAACAATAATAATAAAAAGATGTTATTAACTCTCTTAATTTTTGGTAGTATAAGTTTAATTTCTTATTCCCAAGAGAATAAAAATAAAATCAGAGAAACAAAGCAAGAGTTACAAATAGAGTCAGAAGATGATGTGACTAAATATTTTGACGTATATGACCCTTGGGAAAAAATGAACAGAAGAATATATTATTTTAATTATTATTTTGACACATATTTATTTAATCCAGTAGTTACAGGTTATAAATTTATAACACCAAATATTGTAGAAAACGGAGTCACAAATTTTTTTAATAATTCTAAAAATGTTTCAACAATAGCAAATTCAGCATTACAGGGAAAGTTTAGAAAGTTTATGAGAACTTTAGGAAGATTTTCAATAAATACTATTTTAGGAGGATTTGGAGCAATAGATATAGCGTCAAAGTTAGAGATACCTAAAGAATATGAGGACTTTGGATTAACATTAGCTTATTACGGAATACCCAGTGGTCCATATTTAATACTTCCTATTTTGGGACCTTCAAATTTGAGAGATGCTACAGGAAAATTATTAGACTCACAACTTAATAAAGTACATCCATACACAGAAATAAATGTAATAGATATGTCTTCAAAGGAAGTATTACTTTTAAATAGTATAGATACAAGAAAAAATATTAGTTTTAAATATTATCAAACAGGAACACCTTTTGAATATGACTATTTAAGATTTTTTTATAGAGAGTTTAGACATTTTCAAGAAGAATCTGATTAGTGAAAGAAAAAGGAGCGAATATAGTGGACTGGAAAGATTTGACAATAGATTCAAAAGAAATAATTTCAAAGTATACAAAAAATAAATTTGAAATTTGTGATTATAATTTTACAAATCTTTATTTATGGAGTTTGGGAGATAAATTAAAATATGCAATTGAAAATGAATTTTTATATATAAAAGGAGATTACTTAGGGGAAGATAGTTATCTGATGCCTATACCTCTAATAGAAGAATTAGAAGTATCTCAAAAGATAGAAGCTATGAATAAAATAATTAGAAAAAATAAAAATTTAGACTTGATTCCTGAAAAAATAAAAATAGAATTAGAAGACTATTATGTCTTTGAAGAAATGGAAAATAGTTTTGACTATATATATCTAGTTGAAGATTTAGCCTTTTTAAAAGGTAGGAAGTACAGTAAAAAAAAAAATAAATTAAATCAATTTAATAAAAGTTATACATATACATATGAATCTATAAATGAATATAATTTAGTTGAGGTAATAGAGTTTCAAAAAAAATGGTGTAAAGAAAAATCTTGTGATTCTATTGATACTTTAAGAAAAGAAAATATGGGTCTAGATAAAATATTTGAAAATTTTACTTTACTAAATATCAAAGGTGGATTGTTAAAAATAGAGAATAAAGTAATAGCCTATACATTAGGTGAAGAATTAACCAAAGATATGTTTGTTATACATGTAGAGAAAGCAGATGAAGAGTATAGTGGAAGCTATCAAGCTATAAATGCAATATTTTTAGAAAAAGAATGCTTAGAGTATAAGTATGTGAATAGAGAAGATGATTCTGGGGTATTAGGAATAAAAAAAGCTAAAGAATCTTATCATCCTGTTGAAATGCAGAAAAAGTACAAAATTATAAAAAAAAATAAATAGTGTTTTATAATAGGAAAAAATGAAATAATAAGTTGACAAAAGCGAAGAAATTAGTTAGAATTAACTTAGCAAATAATTTAGAAATATTCAAATAAAATTTTGGAGGAAAAAAATGGCTTGTAAATTAGCAGAAGTAAAAAACGAAACAGGATTACACACTAGACCTGGAAATGAGTTTGTAAGTTTAGCAAAAACATTTGAATCAGCAATTGAACTTGAAAATGAGGCTGGAAAAAAAGTTAAGGGGACTTCTCTATTAAAGCTTTTATCTCTTGGAATAAAAAAAGGAAGTAAAATAACAGTTCATGCCGAAGGACCTGATGCAGATGAGGCAGTAGAAAAATTAGCTCATCTTCTAGAAAATTTAAAGGACTAATCTTAAGTATGGAAGGTGGATGATGAAGCCTTCCATTTTTTTTTTAAAATGTCGAAAAAGGAAGTGAAAAATGAAGAAATTAGTTAAAGGAATAGATGCTTCACCTGGTGTAGCAATAGGAAAAGTATTTCTATATACAGAAGTAGAACTTAAAATTGATAAAAATAAAATTGATGATACTGAGAAAGAGAAATCAAGATTATTATTGGGAAGGGAAAAAACTAAAGAGCAACTTTTACTCATAAGAGACAAGACAGCAAAAAAACTTGGTGAGGATAAAGCTAGTATATTTGATGGACATATAACACTCTTGGAAGATGAGGATCTTTTTGAAGAAATTGTAGAGCTTATTGAAAATGATGAAATATCAGCTGAATATGCAATGACTCAAGGAATAGAAGGATATTGTGAAATGCTTGCTAATATAGAAGATGAATATCTAAGAGAGAGAGCTACGGATTTGAGAGATATTGCTAAAAGATGGTTATATAATATTTCAGGACGAGCAATTGTTGATCTATCATCACTTCCAAAGGATACTGTAGTTGTCGCAAAAGACTTAACCCCTTCTGATACAGCACAATTAGATTTAATTAATGTTGTTGCTTTTGTAACTGAAATTGGTGGAAAAACAGCACATTCATCTATTATGGCCAGATCATTAGAGTTACCTGCAGTAGTAGGAACAGGAAATGTTTGTTCACAGTTAAAAAATGGAGATCTTGTTATTGTAGATGCCTTGAAAGGTGAAGTAATTGTAGAACCTAATGATGAAGAAATTTCAAAATATATGGAAAAAAGAAAAAAATATTTTGATGGAATAGAATTATTAAAAAAATTAAAAGATATGGAAGCTATTTCTAAAGATGGTATAAAAATAGGAACTTGGGCAAATATAGGGGATCCTAAAGATGTAGCAGGAGTTTTAAGAAATGGAGGATTAGGAATTGGTCTTTATAGAACAGAATTTCTATTTATGAATAGTGATAAATTTCCAACTGAGGATGAACAATTTGAAGCATATAAATCTGTAGCAGAATCTATGGAAGGAAAACCAGTAACAATAAGAACAATGGATATTGGTGGTGATAAGTGTTTGCCATATATGGAAATTCCCAAGGAAGAAAATCCTTTTTTAGGTTGGAGAGCATTGAGAATTTGTTTGGACAGACCTGAAATATTAAAAACTCAATTTAGAGCACTTTTAAGAGCTTCTGCTTACGGATATGTGAAAATAATGTTACCTATGATTATTTCTTTAGATGAAATCAGAAAATCAAAAGTTATATTTGAAGAATGTAAGATAGAGCTTAAAGAAGCAGGACTTAAGTATGATGAAACAACTCAATTAGGAATAATGGTAGAAACTCCAGCAGTAGCCTTTAGAGCAAAATATTTTGCTAAAGAAGTAGACTTCTTTTCTATAGGAACAAATGATCTAACACAATATACACTAGCTGTGGATAGAGGAAATGAAAATATATCAAAACTATATAATTCATATAATCCAGCAGTATTACAAGCAATAAAAATGTCTATTGATGGGGCTCATGAAGGTGGAATATCAATCTCCATGTGTGGAGAGTTTGCAGGAGACGAAGAAGCAACAGCTCTTCTATTTGGAATGGGATTAGATGCCTTCTCAATGTCTTCTATATCAGTACCTAAAATCAAAAAAAATATTATGTCTTTAGAGAAAAAAGAATGTGAAGCTTTAGTTGAAAGAGTTCTTTCTAAGGCTACAACAGAAGAAGTTATGGAAGAAGTTAAAGCATTTAATAAAAAATATTTAAGTTAAAATAAAAAAAGCTGATCTTTTGGGATCAGCTTTTTTTTATGATATTTTAGTAAAAGTCTCTATAATAGAGTAAAGATGCTCTTTTATTCTTCTGTAGTTATTAAGCATATCCATATATGCTGTACTTAATAAAGTTTGAGGTTCAGTTGAAATATTTTCAAGATGAGCTGTTCTTGCTTTTTTATAAGTACCTTTTATATTGTTACATTTTTTTAATGCTATAAAATATAGATCTCTGCTATTTGTTCTGTAAGCATTATTAACATCTCTAAAAATTTCTTCTATATCATTATGAAGTTTAACAATTGTATTTTTTCTCATTTCATCTAAAAATATATCATTGGAAACAAGTTTTTTTAAAGTTTTAGAAATTCTTAATAAATAATCACTAATTGTTTCATATTCATCACAAATAATTAAATTTTCTCTTGTTTCATCAACTTCATTTTCTGTTAAATTTTTACTTAAAATTAGAAAGTTTACATCTGTTATTTCTTTTTCGAAAATATCCATACGCTCTTCTATATCTGCTATATGCTCATGATTAATATCCATATTTTCTCTATTTAAATATAATTCATCTAATTTTTTGAAAACTGAAAATATCTCAGTACCCATTTCTAAAATTTCTACTTTTGTTTGACCTATAATCACACTGGGAACCTCTGTCATAAGAGTATCTAAATGTGTGATTTTAGTTGCTACAACAACTTCATCATCTTTTACAATAAATTCTAAAAATTTTGCCATAAGACCAATAAAAGGAATGAAAATAAGAACATTAAGAATATTAAACATAGTATGTGCAGTGGCGATTGCTTTTGTAACATTCGTTCCTGAGTTCACAATTTTACTTAAAAATATAAGATAAAATGGAAAAATAGGAATAATCCAGCAGACACCTAAGATATTTATTAATGTATGTGCATAAGCAGCTCTTTTTGCGTTTGCAGTAGCTTTTAATGAAGCTAAGAGTGCTGTTATAGTTGTTCCCACATTTTCACCCAAGACTAAAGCAACAGCAGTTTCATAACTAAGAAGACCTTGCACAGCTAGAGTAATAGTTATTCCTAGAGTAGCTGATGAAGATTGAACAACAGCAGTCATAAGAGCACCAACTAAAGCTGCTTTAATAACACCAGAAAAAATAATAACCTTTTGTCCATTAACCATTGCAGTAGCATCAAAAGCATGAAACATTCTAATGAATTCAGGCATACTTCTAACAGGTTTAAGACCATTACTCATGATTTCAAGACCTAGAAATATAAATCCTAATCCCATAATTGTTAGGGCTCTAGTTTTTGCTTTTTCACTGGAAGCAAACATTGAACAAATAGCAGCAATACCTGCAAGAGGTAGTCCATATTTACCTATTTGTAAAACCAAGATCCAACCTGTAATAGTTGTTCCCACATTTGCACCTAAGATAACACCTAAAGCTTGTTTAAGAGTAAGTAAAGACGCATTGACAAATCCTATAGTCATCACGGTACTAACAGAGGAAGATTGGACTAAACCAGTGACAAAAATCCCCATAAAAATAGCCGCAAAACGATTACCAGTAAGCATTGCTAGAATTTTTTTTAATTTTTCTCCAGCTAATTTCTGCATTCCACCAGACATGTTATTCATTCCGTAGAGAAATAGGCCTAAACCTCCGATAACCTTAAATATTACATCATACATTCATGTACCTCCAAAAATTTTTATGCTCAATTTTCTAAAAAACGATATAATAAAAAATATCTAGTTAATTATACACTAAAGTATGAAAAAAATATACTATGAAAAAGATAAAATGTATATTTCTAAAAAAAAGCTATATTTTAAATAGATAAAAAAGTAAAAAAACAAAGCAAAAAATTCAAGCATTTATGAGAAAAATATGTTAAAATATCAGGTAGAATAAAAATATTAATGTGATTTACGGAGGTAGAAATGATAAAAAATGATATTAAAATTGAGAATATCAATAAATTTTATGATGGAGTTCAAGTTTTGAAAAATATAAATTTAGATATAAAAGATGGGGAATTTTTTTCAATTCTAGGACCATCAGGCTGTGGAAAAACAACACTATTAAGAATGATAGCTGGTTTTATTGTGCCAGATAGTGGAGCCATATATTTAGGTGAAAAAGATTTAGTTGACTTACCACCTAATTTAAGAAATGTTAATACGATATTTCAGAAATATGCTCTTTTTCCACATTTAACAGTTTATGAAAATGTAGCTTTTCCATTGAAATTAAAAAAAATTTCTAAACAAGAAATAGATAGAGAAGTTAAAAAATTTATAGAAATGGTAGGACTTAGCGAACATATATATAAAAAACCTAATCAACTTTCAGGTGGGCAACAGCAAAGAGTATCTATTGCCAGAGCATTGATAAATAAACCTGGAGTATTACTGTTAGATGAGCCTCTATCTGCATTAGATGCAAAGTTAAGACAGAATTTACTTATAGAACTGGATTTAATACACGAAGAGGTTGGTATAACTTTTATTTTTATAACTCATGATCAACAAGAGGCACTTTCAATATCTGATAGAATTGCAGTAATGAATAAGGGAGAAGTTTTACAAGTGGGGACTCCAGCAGAAGTATATGAAGCACCAGCAGATCTTTTTGTAGCTGATTTTATAGGTGAGAATAATTTTTTCCAAGGAAAAATTATAGAAATAATAGACGAAACTCATGTAAAAGTGGAAGCTGAAAAAATAGGAGAAATTATAGTAGAATTAGATAAGCCAGCTGAAAAAGGAGATTTTTTAAAAGTATCAATAAGACCAGAAAAAATTAGATTAACAAAAGTAGCACCTAAAATACAAGGGAATTTAAACGTGTTACCTGTGTATATAAATGAAGTTATTTATTCAGGATTTCAAAGTAAATATTTTGTGTGGATAAATGGAGATAAAGAGTTACTTTTTAAAATATTTAAACAACATGCAGTTTATTTTGATGATAATGATTCAGAAGCTATTTGGTGGGATGAAGAAGCTTATATTTCTTGGGATGCTGATGATAGTTTTTTAGTTGAGGTGAACACTAAATGAAAAGAAAAATAAATTTAGGTTTTTTATATACAGCGCCTATAACTGTTTGGTTAGCATTGTTTTTTGTAATACCTATGTTGATAGTTATGGCCTATGCTTTTCTAAAAGAGGGGAATTATGGAGGAGTGGAATTACAATTTTCTTTAGCAAGTTTCTCTATATTTAAAGATAAAGTTTTTTATATGATATTATTTAAAACTATTTATTTATCAGTGATGATAACAATTTTTACAGTTTTATTAGGGGTTCCCACTGCTTATTTTATAGCTAGATCAAAGTATAAAAAAGAACTTTTATTTTTGGTGATTATTCCTTTTTGGACTAATTTTTTAGTAAGAATTTATTCATGGATAGCAATTTTAGGAAATAATGGTTTTATAAATTTATTTCTTAAAAAATTTGGAATAGAACCTATCCAATTTTTATATAATTCATGGGCAGTTATTATAATATCCGTATATACTTCTTTACCTTTTGCTATTTTACCACTCTATGCAGTTATAGAAAAGTATGATTTTTCTTTAATAGAAGCAGCAAGAGATTTAGGCGCTACTAATAGTCAGGCTTTTTTTAAGGTATTTTTACCTAATATAAAACCTGGAATAATTACAGCAATACTATTTACTTTTATTCCAAATTTAGGTTCTTATGCAGTTCCTAAATTAGTGGGAGGAACAAAGGCAACAATGTTGGGAAATATAATTGCACAACACTTGATAGTTACTAGAAATTGGCCTTTAGCTTCAGTAATCTCAGGGACATTAATAGTTGTAACTTGTATTGCAATAGTAATATTTTCAAAATTAACACAGGAAAAAAAAGGAGGAGAAAATGCATAAAAGAAAAACATCTTTATTTTTTTTCATATTTTCCATGGTATTTTTTTATTTACCTTTGATGTTATTGATTATATACTCTTTTAATGATGGTAAAACAATGATTTGGAAGGGTTTTTCTTTTCGATGGTATAAAGAATTATTCATGTATTCTGAAAATATTTGGACAGCTTTTAAATATAGTATAATAATAGCTATAGTTTCTGGAATATTATCCACTACAATAGGAACATTAGCTGCAATAGGGTTACAATGGTATAAATTTAAATATAAAAAAGTACTACAAGTGGTGACTTACTTACCTTTAGTTATACCTGATATAATAATGGGTGTTTCACTATTAATTTTATTTGCAACTATTAAATTCAAATTGGGGTTGATGACAATATTTATTGCACATACTACATTTAATATCCCCTTTGTATTATTTATTGTGATCTCTAGACTTGAAGAATTTGATTATTCAATAGTAGAAGCTGCTTATGATTTAGGAGCTACAGAGTTTGAAACTTTAAAAAAGATTATTTTACCTATGTTAATGCCTGCAATAATATCAGGATTTTTAATAGCTGTAACTTTATCTTTTGATGATTTTGTAACGACATTTTTTGTAGCTGGACCAGGATCTTCAACATTACCTCTACGTATATATTCCATGATAAGATTAGGAGTATCTCCAGTTATTAATGCAATATCAGTATTATTAATAGGATTGTCTATATTTTTAACTTTTTCAACTAAAAGTTTGCAGAAATATTTGGTAAAATAAAAAAGTGTTTTATTTGCATTCTATGAAATTTAAGTGTACAATAGGTATAAATAAAACAAAAGATTGGAGGAATTAAATAATGGGAAAGAAAATTGCTACTCTATTTATATTGATGACTATATTATTAATAACAGGTTGTTCTTCTATATCAAAAAAATTTAATAAAGAAGATATAACAAAATATAACGATATAAGAGCAACAATAGTGACAACTCAAGGAGATATTGATGTTTACTTATATCCAGAAGCTGCACCAATAACTGTTTCAAATTTTATTAATTTAGCACAAAGAGGATTTTATGATAATACTAAAATCCACAGAGCTATTGAAAATTTCATGATTCAAGGTGGAGATCCAACAGGAACAGGTCAAGGTGGACCAGGATATACAATTCCTGATGAAACAGTGAATTGGTTAGATTTTTTCCAAAATGGAATGTTAGCCATGGCAAATGCAGGACCAGGAACTGGAGGTTCACAGTTTTTTATAACTTCACAACCAGCTGAATGGTTAAACGGGAAACATACAGTATTTGGAGAAACAGTTAGTGATAAGGATTTAGAAAAAATTTCTAAATTAGAGGTTGGAGATATAATAAAAGAAATTAGATTTACAGGAGATATAGATTTAATACTTTCATTAAATAAAAAAAATGTTGATCAATGGAATAAAATTTTAGATAAAGAATATCCAGGTTTAAAAAAATATGAGGTAAAGCCAATAGAATCATATACAGGAAAAGCAGCTGCTTATACAAAAGAATTGGAAAAAATATATTCTGAAAAACCTGAAAAACAAGAAGATGTAAAATTATCATTAATCCCTAGATTTATTAGAAGTGTGGAAAATAAAATAAGAAGAAAACCAAAAGTTAATTCTTTAGATGTAGAAACGTCATATTTTAATTAACAAAAAAACAACCAATTATTTTGGTTGTTTTTTTAATTTTTTTTTAATTTTTTTTAATTTTTTTAATCTAGAAATAACGCCGAAAATAGTAGAGACAAAAAGAATTCCAAATGCTAAAGCACCCGATAAAAGAATACTTTCTAATCCTTTTTCTGCAGCTTTTAACATATCTTTATGTAATAAATAAAAAAGGGTATAGTAAATTCCTCCCCCAGGAACTAAAGGGATTAAACCTGGAATCAAACTCACAGTGACTGGAGTTTTAAGTTTTCTAGCTATAATTTCTGCTGTGAATGTTATTCCCACAGAAGCTAAAAAATAAGAACTTGGTCCTGAAAAATTTAAAAATTTGAAAACTTCATAGATAAACCATCCAATAGCACCAGAAATACCAGCAAAGAAAAGTTTTTTTTCTTGAAGGCTAAAAATAATACCAAAACATATAGAAGTGAAAAATGCAGAAATAACCCTAATAAAGATTATCATCATATTTTATCACCAAAAATTTCCATCAAAGTATAAAGAGCAAATCCAGAACCAATGGCTAGAGAAGTTGCAATCATAATCGCTTCAACGCCTCGGGAGATTCCAGAGACTAAATCTCCAGCAATTAAATCTCTTATTGAATTGGTAAAGGCCATTCCAGGAACAAGTAACATAAGAGAACTGATTAAAGAAACAGAAATATTATTCAAAAATCCAATTTTAAAAAGAAAGTAAGATGAAATTGAACAAATTGCTCCCCCCATTGTTGTTGCAAAAAAATTGTTTACTTTTAAAAATGTAGTAAGATAATTTGTCCAAAAGATAAAAAATCCACCTATAATAGCGCCAACAAAATCATAGACATCTCCATTAAAAAGAGGAGAAAAAAATGCTGCTCCTCCACAATGCGCAAGTAAAGTAATTGTTTTTGAATAAGATTTAGACTTATTTATTAAGATGACCATAGAAAAAAAATCGTTATAGTTCATTGTTTTTATAGATTTTATAAGATTATTTAAATTATGAATTTTTTCTAAGTTTGTAGTTCGTGAATAAATTCTCTCCACAGAAGAAAAGATTTCGCCAGAACTAGTTCTAGTTGAAGAAATTATACAGGTCATAGTTGAAAATGCATTGACATGAAGACCATAATGAGAACATATTTTTGTTATTGCATTTTCCACTCTATAAGTTTCAGCTCCATTTTTTAATAAGATTCTTCCTACAATATTTGCAAGATGAAGAATTTTATTATGATTGAGTTTATTTTCATAAGCTTTATTCATACTAAGTCACTCCTATTTATTTAAATAAAGTTAAAAGTTCTTCTGAATAGCCACCACTCTCTTTATGGGTAATAAGAGGAGAAGAAACAATTAATCCCTCACTTCCATATTTCAAACCTTCCACAAGAATTATTTTAGCAGGTTTATTATATTTTGAATGACAAAATTGTATTTTTTTAGGCTCTATAGAGAATTTTCTCATAGTTTCTAAAATATCAATCATTCTATCTGCTCTATGAACTAAACAAAAATATCCTTTATCTGTAAGAAGTTTAGAAGCAATCTCAATTATATCAGATAATGTAATAGAAATTTCATGCCTTGCCAGTGTAAGTTGATCTAAATTATTTAAAGTTTCAGCATTTCCATTAAATTTGAAAAATGGTGGATTACAGACAACAGCATCTTGAGAAGCAATCTCAAAATGTTTATTCCAGTTTTTCATATCGTCGTGAATAATTTTTATCTGATGTTCTAAGTTATTGAGTTGAACATTTCTTTTAGCTAGATCTGCTGAAACACTTTGTAACTCAATACCTATTATTTTAGCATTTGTTCTTTTAGATAAAAAAAGTGGTATTGCACCATTTCCAGTTCCTAAATCAACAATATTATGAACTCCACGTCCAACGGATAAGAATTCAGCAGCCAATAGAGAATCTAAAGAAAAATTGAAATAATCACTTCTTTGAATAATTTTTAAATTTTCTTTTTGTAAAAGATCTATTATAGATTCTTTGTTATTTTTTAATATCATGTGTTAAAACCTCCTAGAAAATACATTAAAGTATAACAAATTTTTAAAAAAAAAAATAGTATATTTTTAGAATAGACTTGTTTATTTTTAGTGGACTGTGTATAATAAATGCAGTTGATTAGTAATTTTGAAATCAAAGTTCAAATTTATTTGAATTTATTTAAGAAGCGCCAGAACTTTACTTGTGAGTAAAGTTGACGAGGAATGGAGAATATCGAAAATTCGGCGGGTACTCCATAGAGTCTACACTCTTAGAAACAGAACAAATATTTTTAGTGATAAAAATGACAAATATGTTTCAATGTAGTAAAATTATTAATCTTCAAATAAAAATTTGGAGGTAAATTATGTGTGGAATAGTTGGTTATGTTGGGAGTGGAGATGCTGTAGAAGTTATATTAGAGGGGTTATCTAAACTGGAATACAGAGGTTATGACTCCGCAGGGGTTGCACTTATTCAAAATGGTAAAATAAGAATTGAAAAGAAAAGTGGGAAATTAAATAATTTAAAAAATCATTTGGAAGAAAATCCTATTTTATCACAAGTAGGGATAGGTCATACAAGATGGGCAACTCATGGGGAACCTACAGATATAAATTCTCACCCTCATTATAGTGAGGATAAAAGTGTGGCAGTAGTTCATAATGGAATAATAGAAAATTATATTTCTTTAAAAAAAGATTTACAAAAAAAGGGGTATAAATTTATATCTGATACTGATACAGAGGTTATAGCACATCTTTTTCATTTTTTTTATGATGGAGATATGATTGATA
The DNA here is from genome assembly GCA_947072665.1 of uncultured Fusobacteriaceae bacterium. Classification (GTDB taxonomy): domain Bacteria; phylum Fusobacteriota; class Fusobacteriia; order Fusobacteriales; family Fusobacteriaceae; genus JAGNZR01. Next base: position 33,989 of record CAMTIW010000009.1, read on the forward strand.
CATTAAGAAAAGTTTTAAAGGAAGTAAGAGGTTCTTATGCTTTTGGAATTGTTCATGAAAAACATCCTAATGAATTATTATGTGCGAGAAAAGATAGTCCTTTGGTTATAGGTATTGGAGAAAATCAGAATTTTATAGCTTCAGATGTTCCTGCTCTTTTAAAATATACAAAAAATGTATATTTTTTAGAAAATGGAGATTATGCTAAAATAATAAAAGATAAAATCGAAATCTATGATTATGAAGATAAATTAGTTATAAGAGATAAACATGAAATAAAATGGACATTGGATCAGGCTACCAAGGGTGGATATCCTCATTTTATGATAAAAGAAATATATGAACAACCTAAAACATTAGAAGAAACTTTAAGAAGAAGAATAAGAGAGGATTACTCTATTGATTTTAATGAACTGTTGACAAAAGAAGAGTTAGAAAATATAAAAGATATATATATAATTGCTTGTGGAACAGCTTATCATGCCGGTTTACAAGGGGAATATGCAATAGAGAAAATTGCAAAATTAAGAGTGGATGTGGAAGTTGCTTCAGAATTTAGATATAGTGACCCCTTTGTGGATAAGAATACACTAGCTATATTTGTAAGTCAATCAGGAGAGACATTAGATACTCTCTTAGCTATGAAAGAATGTAAAAAAAAGGGAGCAACTACATTAGCTATAACAAACGTGGTAGGTTCAACTATATCTAGAGAAGCAGATAAAGTTATCTACACAATGGCAGGACCAGAAATAGCAGTAGCTTCAACTAAAGCATATACTAATCAAGTTTTAACATTATTTCTTTTCGCTATATATTTAGGTGATTTAAAAAATTCTATAACTATGGAAGAGAAAATATTGTTATTGAATGAATTAAAAAGCATACCTGAAAAAATAAGTGAGATTTTTAAATATGAAGATAAAATTAAATTCATAGCGCAAGAGTTAAAAGATGTAAATAATGGTTTTTTTGTGGGTAGAGGTTTAGACTATAAAGTGGCATTGGAAGGTTCACTTAAAATGAAAGAAATTTCATATATTCATACAGAAGCTTTTGCATCTGGAGAGTTAAAACATGGGACCATAGCCTTAATAGAAAAAGGAATTCCAGTGGTAGTTTTAGCAACGCAGAAAAATTTAATAGAGAAATCTATATCAAATATAAAAGAATTAAAAGCGAGAGAAGCTAAAATAATTACAATTGCTCAAAAATCTGATATGGAATTATCAGAAGTTTCTGATAGAATAATATATATTCCAGATACATTAGATATAACAAGTGGACTATTATCTGTTATACCACTTCAACTTTTAGCTTACTATACTTCATTGTATAAAGGAATAGACGTAGATAAACCAAGAAACCTTGCTAAGTCAGTTACAGTTGAATAACTATTAATAAATTAAAATAAACTATTTAGACAATTGTAAAAGTCATATTTTTTAAGATAAAAAAATTCGAATTTTTAA
>CAMTIW010000010.1 GCA_947072665.1 uncultured Fusobacteriaceae bacterium
GTTTTTTTTCATCTTTAGATAATTTTATTTTATAATCTTTAAGAGAAATAATATCATTTTCAACATTTAACAGTTGATTTTGAAGATTATTCACAATAGAATTAAATTCTTTTATAGAGAGAGAATTAAAAAGCTTACTTTTAAGTTCGGAACGTTGAATTCCTTTTTTTAATCTATTCTTATTATGAAAATCTTCCAATAATAATTTTATAGATTCTGAAATTTTTGTAAATTCTGCCATGGAGATATATCTTTTTGAGTCTAAATTTTCAAGAGAAATTAATTCTTTATTTATGACTAAATTTTGAATTTCTAACTCTTTAATATCTTCACCTATTTCTTTTATAATATCATGTAAAGTTAAAAATGTAAGTTTTTTAGATTTTAAAAGGGATATTATTTTAGAATTTTTATCTCCATAAGCTAGTGCTTCTAATCTTTCTATATATTCTAAATTTCTTTTTTTAGTTTTAGTTCCACAAGGGTTAAGTATTTTTATTCCACCTATTGTATCAAGAGGGGAGTAGTTTCTAATAACTCCAATACTACGATATACTGCAACAATATTTTCTTCTAATTCTAACTGTACGTAAGTAGGTTTAGAAGTAGTTATCTCATCTTCTATTAAAAGCTTAATTCTACCAATAACTTCTGTAGTTCCAATATGTAGTCTAATTCTACTGTTATTTTTAACTTTATTTTTATCATTGAGTAAAGTAAAAATACAATCTACTCGATTAGACATATCTAAATTTTTATTTTTAGATATAATGTCTCCTCTTTTAACCTCTTGGACTTCTAAATTGCCTAAATTTAATGCACATCTATTACCAGCATCTAGAGAAGTCATCTTAATTCCATGATTTTGAATACCTTTTACTTTATGAAGAGTTTTATTTGGATATAAAGTAATAGTATCTCCTTCTGTGATAATTCCAGAAATTGTTGTTCCTGTTACAACTGTTCCAAAACCTTTAACAGAAAAAACTCTATCCACTGCCATTCTAAATTCATTTTCATTTTTATTTTCTAGGTTTATTTTTTCTAATTCTGTATTTAAAATAGTTTTCAAATTTTTATATGATTCTGGAGATTTAGAACTTACTTCTACAATAGGTAAAGTTTCTAAGAAAGAATTTTCAAATACTTCTTTGATATCTTTTTTTATCTCAACAATTTTTTCTTCAGAGGCAAGATCTCTTTTTGTTAATACAATAATACCTTTTTGTACCCCTAATATTTTACAGATATTAGCATGCTCTATTGTTTGTGGCATTATACCATCATCACAAGCTATAACAAGCATAATAAAATCTATACCAGAAGCTCCAGCAACCATGTTCTTTATAAATTTTTCATGTCCGGGAACATCTATTATTCCTACTTTTTTTTCTGAAGGAAGAGTGTAGTATGCAAAGCCTAAATTTATAGTCATTCCTCTCTTGGCTTCTTCTGGTAAAGTATCTGTATCAAATCCTGTTAAATTTTTTATTAGTGTTGTTTTTCCGTGATCAATATGTCCAGCTGTCCCTATTATTAAATTCCTCACTTTTTCCTCACTTTTTTTCTATAATTTTTTTAATTATTTTTGAAATTTCTAAAAAATCATATTCTTGGATAGTTTTCATATCAATAACAAAACTATCATTATATATTCTACCTATGATAGCAGGTTCATTATCTCTAAATTTTTTCTCTAAATAATTAGCATTCCCAATAAAACTAAGACCATAACTTGGGACGGTTTCTTCTGGCATTGAGCCACCACCTATTTTTGCTCTTGTTTCTATTAAAGTAGTTTCTACTGAATTATCATTTAAAAGTTTTTTTAAATTTACTGCTCTTTTGTGAACATTTTCTTTAGGTTCTAAAATCATTCTTAAAGTTGGAATTTCTCTAATAGCTTCTCTTTCATCTAGATAATAAGAAAATACTACTTCAAGGAGAGCAATAGAGTTTTTATTCATTCTAAAAGCTCTTAAGTATTGATTTTTTAATAACCTTTCAATAAGTTCTTTTTTTCCAACAATTATTCCTGCTTGTGGACCACCTAAAAGTTTGTCACCACTAAAAGTAACTATATCAATTCCTACTTTTATACTTTCTTGAACGGTTGGTTCTTTTGTAACTCCATATTTAGATAAATCAACAAGAATACCACTTCCTATATCTTCCATTGTGATTATATTTTTTTCTTTTCCTAATTTGGCAACTTCTTCAACAGAAACAGAGCTAATAAAACCTGACATTTTATAATTTGAAGAGTGAACCTTTAATAGCATTTTTGTATTTTCATTGATAGCTTTTTCATAATCAATGGGATGAGTTCTATTAGTTGTACCTACCTCTACTAATTTAGTTCCAGATAAGCTCATAATATCAGGAATTCTAAAAGATCCTCCTATTTCTACTAGTTCACCTCTGGATACAATTGTTTCTGATTCTTTGGCAAATTCATTGAGGCAAATAATAACTGCAGCAGCATTATTATTTACAACAAGAGCTCTTTCAGCACCTGTGATTTTACATATTAACTCTTCTAAGTGACTATATCTACTTCCACGGCTACCTTTTTTTAAATCATATTCTAAATTATTATAATTTAAAGATATTTCTGACATATTTTCTACCATTTTAGGAGACATTAATGATCTTCCAAGATTTGTATGTATTATTGTACCTGTTCCATTTATTAATTTTCTTAAACTATAAAGCTTACTAGTTTGTCCTAACTCTTTAATTTTTTCTAATACATCTTTTTCTAAAAAATCTAAAATTTCTTCGTTTTGAATTTTATTTCTAAAAAATTCTATACCTGATTTGATGGTTTCTACAAATGTATAATAAGTCATTTCTTTAGATAAAGTTTCTAATTCTTTATGAGCTAAAAGCTTATCCACTTTTGGAAGCTTTTTAAAGAGTTCTTGATTCATATTATTCTCCTATCTTATAACAATACTTTTTTCTTGTTTAGCTTCAACTGTTCCAATAACCCAGAATTCTATTTTATCTCTGTTAAAATCCTTAATTATATTTTCTAAATGTTGAGGACTAACTGTAAAAAGTAGTCCACCTGATGTTTGTGGATCTAACATAATTTCTTGTAACCAAAATGGGATGTTTTCAAAAACTAGATTTTTCTCTACAAATAGTCTATTTTTTTGTCCCCCAGCAGTGATATAAAATTCCTTGGCATATTCTTTAGCCTCTTCTAAATAAGGAATTAATTCCGATTCTATAACAAATGTTTTTTCAGTTGCATGTGCCATTTCATAGAGGTGACCTAAAAAACCAAATCCAGTTATATCAGTACATGATGTTATGGGGTAATCCCATAGAATTTTAGCTGAATACCCATTGAGCATGGTCATATAATAGACCATTTTGTTAATTGCTTCTTCTGTTGCTTTTTCCATCTTGGAAGCAGTGGAGATAATACCAGTTCCGAGAGGTTTTGTCATTATTATGATATCATCAACATTAGCACCATAATTTTTCCAAATTTTATCAGGATGGGCAATTCCAGTAACAGAAAGTCCATATTTTGTTTCTGGGTCGTGAACAGAATGTCCACCACTTAAAACAGCACCTGCTTCAGCTATTTTTTCTGCTCCACCTCTTAAAATTTCTTTTAAAATTGAGATGTCTTCTTTTTCAGGAAAACATACAATATTCATAGCTGTTTTAGGAACTCCACCCATGGCATAAACGTCACTTAAAGAGTTAGCAGCGGCTATTTGTCCAAATATATAAGGATCGTCTACCATAGGGGTAAAAAAATCTAAAGTTTGAATCATTGCTATATCCTCAGTAAGTTTATAAACAGCTGCATCATCAGCTTTGTCGTAACCTACTATTAAATTTTTATCTTCCACTCTTGGAAGATCAGAAATAATTGTTGAAAGAACCTCCGGTCCAATTTTATTCGCTCAACCACCTATAGAACATCTATCTAAAATTTTTCTCATAAAATCACCTCCAAAATTGATTGTTATATCAAAGAATACAACACACTAAAATTTTATCATTATACTTAGAAAAAAACAACAGGAAAGAAAGATTTTTTTCAATATTGAAAATATAATTAGAAAGAAAAATATCATTACTTGATTAATTTGCTAAAATGTTTTAAAATATAGTATATATTAAAACTTTAACTTAATTTGGAGGACTTATGAAAAAATTTTTATTATGGTTAATTGCCTTTATATCAGTAGTTGGAGTTTTATACTTTTCAATTAACATATCTTTAAAAACATATTTTAATAATTCTTTCTATTATACTCCTAATTTGATAGGAATGAATATAGAAGATATTAAATTATTAACTAAAAATAGTCCTATTCGAATAGAAGAAGTTTCTAAAGAATTTTCTAAAGAACCTGAAGGTATAATTTTTATGCAAGAACCAGATTCAAAAGAAATTATTAAAAAGAATAGAGTAATAAAAATTTGGGTAAGTAAAGGTTCCAATGATATTGGAGTACCTAATGTGGTTGGTCTTAATTATATTGATGCTAAATCAATAATAGAAAGCAAAGGATTTAAAGTAGGTGAAATATTAGCAGTTACAGTGGACTCTCCCATGGATGAGGTTATATCCACAGAACCTGCCCCTGATACGTTACTATTATCTTCAGAGAAAGTAAATTTATTAGTTAATAAAAATTCAGAAGTTTCTAAAGTTGAAATGCCAGATTTAATTGGGCTTAGTTTAAGTGAAGCAACAACAATACTAAAAGATAGTTCTCTTATCTTGGGAACTATTAAGTATGAAAATTATGAAAGTATAGAGCCTAATATAGTAATAGAAACAAGCGTGGAGTATAAAGCAGAACTGACAACGGGAAGTACTGTGAATTTTATTGTTAGCAAATGATAAATAGAAATATAAGGAGATGGTTTTTATCCAAGGAAGAGTTATAAATAAAGTACAGGGTTTTTATTATGTAGATACAGGAAAGGGAGTATATGAGTCTAAATTAAGAGGGTTATTAAAAAGAAGCGATAGAAAAGATAACTGTGTAGTAGGTGATATTGTTGAAATAAGCGAAGAAAATTCTATAACAAAAGTTTTTGAAAGGAAAAATCTTTTACTTAGACCAGTGGTTTCTAATATTGATTATTTGGTTATTCAATTTGCAGCTAGAAACCCAGTTATAGATTATGAAAGACTTGGTATTTTACTTTTACATAGTTTTTTTAATAAAATTAAACCGATTATAGTTATTAATAAAATTGACCTTATTTCTGAAGAGGAGAAGCAAGAGATTGCAAATAACTTATCTTACTTAAAAGATATAAAGGTACCTTTACTTTTTATTTCACAAGAAAAAAATATAGGAATACAAGAATTAGAAAATATTATTAAAGATAATGTAACTGCATTTGGTGGACCAAGTGGAGTTGGAAAATCTAGTATTATAAATTTATTACAAAATGAAAAAGAACTTAAAACTGGTGTTACCAGTGAAAGACTAAAAAGAGGAAAGCATACCACTAGAGATACTAAATTACTACATTTAAGTGCTGGTGGATTTATAATCGATACTCCAGGATTTTCATCAGTTGAATTTCCAGAAATTGAAGATATAAAAGCTTTAGAGGAACTCTTCCCTGAATTTTCACAAAAAAGAAAACCGTGTAAATTTAATGACTGCATCCATATAAACGAACCTGAATGTGGAATAAAGGAACTTGTAGAAAATCATAAAATAACAGAATACAGATATAATTTTTATAAAAAAATATATGAAACATTAAAAAATGAAAGGTGGAATAAATATGACTAAAAATATTAAAATAGCTCCCTCTATATTGTCAGCAGATTTCAGTATTTTAAGAGAGGAGTTAAAAGCTTTAGAAATTGCCGGAGCAGATTGGGCTCATATCGATGTCATGGATGGGAATTTTGTACCTAATATAACATTTGGACCTCCTGTTATAAAATCCATAAGAAAACATTCTAATCTATTTTTTGATGTACATCTGATGATAGAGGCTCCAGAGAGATATTTAGATGCTTTTGCTCATGCAGGTGCAGATATGATAACTATTCATGTAGAATCAACTATCCATCTTCATAGGGTTATACAACAGGTAAAATCACTGGGGAAAAAAGTTGGAGTTTCTTTAAATCCAGCAACATCTGTAGATTGTTTAAAATATATAATTGATGAATTAGACATGGTACTTATTATGAGTGTAAACCCAGGTTTTGGAGGACAATCTTTTATAGAAACAACTATTCAAAAGATAAAAGATGTGAGAGAAATGAGTTCTACAGTTGATATTCAAATTGATGGTGGAATAACAGATAAAACTATTTTAAAATGTATAGAAGCGGGAGCAAATATATTTGTTGCTGGCTCTTATGTTTTTTCAGGTAATTATAAGGAAAGAATAGAATCTTTAAAAATAATAGATAAGGTTGTGATATAAAATGAAAAATGTAAATAGAGTTAATGGAGTTTTAGAGGAGTTTTTCAAACTTTTTTATAAAACGGAAGATATGGCATTAAAAGTTGGAATAAAAGGGCTTACGCATACAGAATTACATATTATAGATGCAATAAATGCAGATACCTTAACTATGCATGAACTTTCTGATAGATTAGGAACAACAATGGGAACAGCAACAGTAGCAATTTCTAAACTTTCAGAAAAAGGTTTTATTACGAGGACTCGTTCTGAACTAGATAGAAGAAAAGTATATGTAGCTTTGGATAAAAAAGGTGTTGAGGCATTAATTTATCATAATAACTATCATAATATGTTGCTTTCTTCTATTACTGAAAATGTAGCACTTCCTGATTTAGAGAAATTTATTGAAATTTTTGAAGTTATTTTAAATAATTTATCAAATAAAACTGGATTTTTTAAACCTCTTCCTTTGGATGAATTTTTAAAAGGAACAAGGGTTTCTGTTGTAGCAATTAAAGGAACACCTATTATACAGGATTATTTTATTAAAAATGGAATAAAGAATTTTTCTACCATTGAAATTTTGAAAACAGGTAAAGAGATTGAGATTTCAACTTTTGATAAAAGAATTATAAAGTTAGATGCTTTAGATGCTAAAAATCTTATTTGTACAAAAGTATAAGGAGAAAACATGTTTTATTTAGATGGAATATCTCTTCATAAGATAATAGAGGAATTTTCTTGTAATCTTGTGGGGAAAAAAATAGGGAAAATATCACAAGAAACAGAAACAGCTATAACATTTTCTTTTGGTAGACAGTCACTTGTTATATCTTGTAGCAATTCTTTACCTATATGTTTTCTTTCTAATGAAAAAAGTTTTAGATTAAATGAGGAATTCAATTTTGTTCTTTCACTTAGGAAATACTTCTCTAATGCATCATTAGAGAAGATTGAACAAGTGGGAATGGATAGAATTCTTTGTTTTTCTTTTAAAAAACTAGATGAATTAGGAGTTATACATATATATAAGCTTTATTTTGAAATAATGGGAAAACATTCCAATCTTATTATTGTTAATTCTGAAAATAAAATTTTAGATTTAATAAAAAAAATTCCCATAGAGGAGAATAGATTAAGGGTTCTTCTTCCTGGAGCTGATTATTTACAGCCCATTATTTCAAAAAAAACCTTTCCTTCAGATGTAACAGAAGATAACTTTAAAAGTTTTAAAGATATTGGACTAGTAGAATCTTTAGAAGGAGTGGGGAAAAATTTAGCATTAACCATTGAAAATTTTCAGGATTTAAAAAATAGTTTAGAATCAATTTCTTCTCCTAAATGTTTTTTAAAAGATAATAAAATAGTTTTAGGAACTGTTCTATCTAATCTTGAACCTAAAATATTTGATAAAGTTATAGAGTTTCAAACTTTCAGTGAGTTAGTTGAATATTATCTTGAAAAAAATGCAATATCTTCTAGTTTTGAGATTTTATTAAATAAAATAACTAGAGCTGTAAATACAAAAATAAAGAAAATAGAGAAAATATTAGTTAATATAGAGAAAGACAATGTGGACAAGAACAATTTTAATGAATATAAGGAGATTGGAGATATATTAGCTGCTAATATTTATTCTATACCTAAGTTTATTTCTCAAATAGAATTATATAATTTTTATACAGATAAAATGATGGTTATTATACTTAATAAGGCACATTCAATTCAAAGAAATATTGAGTCATATTATAAGAAATATAATAAATTAAAAAGAGGATTAGAATCTAATAAGAGTAGAAAAGTAGACGTTCAGAAAGAATTAGATTATTTAATTTCTATTTTAACTTTTACGAAAACTGTACCTACAGTAGAAAATTTAAAAGATATTGTAGAAGAGTTAGAGAGTCAAAAATATCTGAAAAAAAGTTTAAAAGAAATAAAAAAAACCAAGAAAAGTAAGAAAAAAATATCTTTAGGTATTTCTATTGTAGAGGAAGTTTTCACTATAATTTACGGAAGAAATAATATTGAAAATGATTACGTTACATTTAAAATAGGCACTAAAGATGATTTATGGTTTCATGCCAAGGATATTCCCGGGTCACATGTTATTTTAAAATGTAGCGAACAGAATTTAACTTCTGAGCTTATTGAAAAAGCAGCTAGTTATGCAGCTAATTTTTCTCGAGGAAATTCAGGAGATAAAATAAATATAGATTATACACGAAGAAAATATGTAACGAAACCTAATGGATCAAGACCGGGATTTGTTATTTATACCAATCAAAAGACTATTAACTTAATAAAGGAGTAGAGGATGCTAAAGATATTTAATGAATTTTTAACTGTTTATATTGATCCTAAAGGAGCAGAAGTTCGTGAGGTTATTAATAATGAAAATGAACTTAATTATATGTGGGAAGGAAATGAAGAAATATGGAGTGGAGTATCACCTGTTCTTTTTCCTGTAGTAGGAAAATGTAATAATGATGAAATTAAATTTGATAGTAAAGTATATTCATTTACTAATCATGGCTTTGCAAGATTTTCTGTTTTTGATTCACATAAACGTTCAAATAGTGAAATTGAACTATCATTAACTGGGGATATGCTAGTTGAGAATAGTTTCCCAATGGATTTTGAATTTTATGTGACATATAAACTAAAAAAAAGAAAATTAATAACAACTTATTCTATATATAATCCTATGATTAAATCATTATTCTTTTCTGTTGGAGCTCATCCTGCTTTTAAATGTCCTTTTGATTCTGAACATTCTTTAGAAGATTATTTTTTAGAGTTTGAAGTGGAAGAGGAAATGTTATCCCATGAACTTACTGGAAATGGAACATATACAGGAAAGACAACTTCTTATGAAACAAAAAATAAAAAGATTAATTTAGCAACTCCAGGTTTTGATAAAACTTTTGTTTTTTCAGATTTCAAAAGTAAATATGTAACTTTAACTGAAAAAGATACAGAGAAAAAAATATCTGTTAGTTTGGAAGGTTTCAAATATTTAGCTTTTTGGAAGAAGTTAGCAGGAAATTTCATATGTATTGAACCTTGGTGTGGAAAAGGTGATGATGTTGATTTTTATGGTGATTTTAAAGATAAAAAAGATTTAATAAAGTTAGAAACAAAAAAAGAGTTTGTAGTTTCATATGAAATAGAGTTTGATTATCAATAGAAAATAAAGTGACCAAAAAATTATTTTTTTGGTCACTTTATTTATATAAATTAATTTATTATTTCTTGAACTCTTCCAACAGTTCCATCAACTAGCCTAACTTTTATTCCATGGGGATGGGTAGCAGAGTTAGTCAATAGATCCTTCACTACTCCAAGAGTTAATTTACCTGTTCTTTGATCTTCTTTTTTTACTATTTTAACATTTATTCCTGGTTTTATATTACTTCTATTTTTTCCGTTCATTTACGTGTCACTCTCCTAAAATTTTATATCTAAATTTTACCTTTAAAAAAAGAATTAGTCCATATATTTTTATTATTAAAATGAAAGTTAATTTGCAATACATCTTAAAAGATGTTAAAATACTCCTACAAAAATAATATTAATGTAGAGGTGAAAAAAGATGAATTATCATATTAAAATTATTATTGCCATGGTTATTTTTGGAAGTATAGGATTATTTGTGAGATTGATACCTCTTTCAAGCAGTGAAATTGTAATATCTAGAACAATATTAGGGAGTTTAGTTTTATTTTTTGTATTTGTAAAGGAAAAGAAAAAAATAACCTTAGAAACTCTAAAAAAAAATTTATTAATTCTTATTCTTTCAGGGACAGCTATGGCATTGAATTGGGTATTTTTATTTGAGGCATATAGACATACTAGTATAAGTATAGCTACTATAATTTATTATTGTGCACCTATTATAGTATTTTTACTTTCACCATTGCTTTTAAAGGAAAAGATAACTTTCACAAAATTTGTAGGTATATTTTTAGCTATGTTAGGAATGATATTAGTAAATAAAGAAGGGATAACTGGTGGAACTTCAAATTTAGGAATATTCTATGGTTTATTAGCAGCAATTTTTTATGCAATGTTAATGCTATGTAATAAATTCATAAAAAATTTAGGAGGTTTAGAAATAACTTTAGCTCAGCTTGTTGTAGCCAGTATTATTTTATTTCCGTATGTATTAATAAATCATAGTGGTACTTGGGAACTACCTAATAAAACTGGAATAATGGCTCTTTTGATATTAGGAATAATTCATACAGGATATGCATGTTATCTTTATTTTTCATCCATGCAAAAATTATCTGGTCAGACAGTAGCATTATGTAGTTATATCGATCCTTTTTCTGCTCTGATTTTTTCATATTTTATTTTAAGTGAAAAACTTAGTGGTGAACAATGGATAGGAGCTATACTTATATTAGGTGGGGCAGGTTTTGGTGAACTTTACAAATCAAGAAAAAAACAAAAAATATATTGAAATAGAACACTTCTTAATACATTATTATTTATATACTTAATTTAACAATTTTAGACGATAATTCTTGCATCTTTATAGATGTTGAGATGAATCGTCTATTTTTATAATTAAGTTTGAAAAGAATAATTTAAATATTTAAAGAGGAGTCTAGCCATTACATGAATCACTTTGACTAAATTTATATAAATTGTTCATTTGAGTTAAAATAATTATATTTTTTCATAACTAAAAAAACGAAAATTATTTTTCAATAAAAAACTTAAAAATGTTTTTTTATAAAACTTAATGAACTAAAATGGGAAAAAATAACTTGATTTTTTTATTATTTAAGTACATTATCTAAATATATTATTTTGAATAAGAAATTTAATTTAGTTAAAAAATAAAGGAAATTTAGGGGGAATATCTATGAAGAAATTTAAGCGTTTAAAGTTATTTTGTGTATTTGTATTGTTGACAGGAGTGATGAGTGTAGAAGCTAATGGACAGGTAGAGACAAGGCCAACTACTAAAAAGCAAACAAAAGAGAGTTTGAAGAAAGAAAAAGCTGAAGTTAAAAAAAAGGAAGTTAAAGCTAAAAAAAAGGCAGTTGAAGTTGAAAAACAAGCAAAACGAGCTGAGCAAAAAGCACATAGCGCAAATATAGCATCACAATTTGCAATGAGAGAAATGGCTAAAAATCAAGATGCAATAAAAGTGAATAAAGAAGCATTAGTAGAAAAAGATAAACAAATAGCCAATAAAGAAGCATTACTAAAAAAAGATAAACAAATAGCCAATATAGATTCAGCACTTGGAAATATACAATCAGAAGCAGGAAAAACAAGTGCAAATGTAGCAACAAATATAGCAGATATATCTAGTAATTCTAATATGATATATGCTGTAGCTGAGAAGGCAGAAAAAAATAAAAAGGATATAAAAAATGTAGGATTAACAGCAGATGCAGCAGTGGAAGCAACTCATAAAAATGAAACAAATATAACAACAAATACAGAAGAAATCAATAAAAACACAACAGCAATAAAAGAAAAAAACGTAAAAGTAGATAAAAATACAACAGCAATAGTTAGCAATAAAGAAACTATTGATAGATATGAGGGATATATTGCAGAAAATAAATCAGCAATAGGGGCAGTAAATAGCAGAGTAGATAAATTAGATAGTAAAGTTAATAAAGGAATGTCATTAATGGCAGCAATGGCAGCAATAGATTTCCAAGATGTAGAGGTAGGGGAAATTGCAATTGGTGCAGGAGTTGGACATTTTTCAAATTCTCAAGGGGTAGCTTATGCTCCAACAGATGCGCTAAAATTAAATACGAAATACTCAGTTTCATCAGATGACGTAAAAACTTTAGCAGCTGGTGTAGGTGGAACTTATAAATTTAAACTAAACTAAAATTATAACTTTGAAAAATTAAGAAACTATTATAAATTCTCTCTGAATTTCCTTATTAAAAAAGGACATATTCAGGGAGAATTTTTATATATAGAAAATCCTTTTAGGTGGGTAGTTCACCATTAGTATATTAAATGCTCTTTTCTGCCTAAAAGGATTATATTTCACAACTAATACTATTTTTTTTTATTTATTTCAACATCCCATGCTTTGGAAAACTCTCTATCTTTAAATAGTCCAGGTAATCCAGATACTTGTTTTAATCTTAAAACTTCATCTTTACTCATTCCTAATTCTTTTATTATCTCTTTATCTTCCCATCCGTTCTGGACTAGTTCAGAAATAAGACTTACCATTAATGTTACATCATGTTTACCTCTAGCTCTATTATGTCTTATTGTTGATGCCATTCTATCTTTTATATTGGAATTATTATCACCTAATACAGAAATAGGTAAATAACCCATGGTTCTTTTTTTTATAGAGTCAAGATTACCAACAGTTAATCTGTGAAAACCATCTACAACTTGGTATTCTCCTTTTATTTTTATAGTAACAATTGGCTGTGTATATCCATCATGAAGTATACTATGTTTTAATAATTCATATTCAGGAGGAGCTACTTTATTTGGATTATATAGATTTGGAGAAATTTCATCTATCTTCTTCCATAGAATACAATCTACAGGCTCATTTGAAAAAGGACTTATTTCTCTTAAAAATAATTTTATCTCATTTAGAATAGAGATTTTTTCATCTAATCCTAAATCGGAATATAGAGTTCTGATGTCTTTTAAATGTTTAAATATTTCAAAAATAGAATTTAAGTTATTGTCCATAATTTTATTCTCCTAATATCTATATTTTTATTCGCCATATATTTTTTTTAAAGTCATAAGCTTTTGATATTCATTTTTATTTTGAGTAAAGCTTAATTCATAGCAGTAAAAATCATTTTTTAGAATAACTTTACAAATTCTCCTCCAACTAGGAATTTTTTTTTGTGCTTCTAATTTTTTATCTGCAATATCTGGAATTAGAATAGTTTCAAATAGTCCATTGTTTTCATATTTTATATTAGTACCACCTAATTTTTTATCCCACCATTTTAAAAAAGTATTTATTTTTTTTAAATAATGGATTTTTAGATATTTTGGCATAGTTTCTAGTAAAAAAATTACATATTCTTTATGTGTATATCCATCAGGTATAGAAATACTTCTATTCCCTAATATTTTATCACCTTGATATAAAGCGCCAAAATTTGCACCTGAGACTCTTTCAACTATTTTAAACCATGTTTCAGGTTCTATCTCATGAAATAGATCCAGACTTTTTCTTTGATTGTCACCATAGGGCTGACAGAGTCTCATCTCATAAATTGATTCACCATAACGATAAAAATAATCATAAATTTTATTATATGAAAAATTAAATTTTGAAATAGAAGTCCAAATATCTTCAACTCTCCAATCATATATTGGATAAAAATTATATAAATCAGTTGTTTTAACTAAATTAACTCTTGTAGACCATTGTAATCCTTTATAGTTACTTTTATAATTTCTTGAAATAGTAGTAAATCTTTTTAAACTTTCGTCACTTCTAATACCAACTAAACTTGCAACCCTATGATTATTACTTTCTTGTGCTAACCATTCACCAAAATATACAATTATTTCTTCGAATTCCATTCCAAATTTAAACCAAGTCCAGTCTTTAGGGAGATTATCTTCATTTATCACATATTTTTTATTGGGCATCTCTCTTATCCATGAGTTTTTTTTATTTTTATCCCAACATACCCATTTGGGAGAGAAAACAGAAACGGCATTTCTTAAAGATATGGGTAAGCAAATCCAGTAAGGTTCTATTTTTGGATTTTCAAATACTTCAGTAACATATTTAATAGTTTCTTTATATTGTGCTTCCATATCAATAAAGAAAACTTTTAAAGGCAATAAGTTTAAATTTTCAGCAACAATAAGGGCAATGTTAAGCATGACACCACTATCTTTTCCCCCAGAAAAAGAAACATAAACATCCCCTTGAAATTCTTTGAAAATATATTCAAATCTTTCATAAGCTTTAACATAAACATCTTCTGACATATATGATTTTTTTTTCTCCATTTATTTTATTTCTCCTTTTTAGATAATAAAATTTTTAAATAAACTACTCACATATGAAAAATATTTTATATACTTTAATAAGCTAGAAGATTTCTTCCAGCTACATGAATAGTTTTACTTAATATTCAAGACAACCAAATTATTAAAACATAATTATATATTCTAGTATATCACTTAGGGATGAAAGGTTCAAGAAAAAATAAAAAGCTATATTTTTGACATTATTCTGTAACAATTCTCTGCTATACTTAATTTAAGTAATAAATATAAAAATTAAGGAGGAAAAAAATGAAAAAATTATTATTGGTAGGAGCTTTTATTATATCGGGAATTTCTTTTAGTGGTACATTAGAGGAAAAACATAGTCATGTTACATCAGGTATGGTAAAATGTGAAGTGAAAGATTGTACTATGATGAATAATGGAGTTCAGAAAGATAACATGAAATTGAAGAGTTCAACTCAAGAAATAAGATTGCGACAAATTATGAATTCGACAAGTTCAGATAGAAAAAATTAATAAATATAATATATAAAAAAGGCGACAAAATCGTCTTTTTTATATATTATAAAATCCAGGAGAATATATGAAAAAAAAAATTTTAATAGTTGAAGATGAACAAGATTATGCTAATATAGTAAAAAAAAGTTTAGAAAATGAAAATTTTGAAGTTAAGATTGTAGGTGATGGCTCTTTAGTATTAGAGAAATTTTATCAATTTTCACCTTCACTAGTCCTTCTAGATATAAATCTTCCCAAAAAGAATGGTTGGGAAATCTGTAAAGAAATAAGGCAAGTATCTAAAGTTCCTATAATTATAATAACTGCTAGAGATACTGAAAATGATGAAATTTTAGGTCTTGAACTAGGTGCTGACGACTATGTGATAAAACCTAATAATATAAAAATAATTTCTTTAAAAATAAAAAAAATTCTTAAAATAGAAAATAATAATTTTTTTTATTTGGATAAACTTAGTTTTGATTTGAATAGATTTAAAATGATAATTAATGGAGAGGAAATTATTCTTAATAAAAGAGAGTCTTTTTTATTAGAATATTTATTTAAAAATCCAAATATAGTTTTATCTAGAGAAACTTTATTAAATGAAGTTTGGGGATTTGAATTTTTAGGGGAAGAAAGAGCAGTGGATACTCTAGTAACTCGTCTTAGAAAAAAAATGGGAGATTATGGTGATTACATAAAATCAATAAGGGGAGTTGGATATGTTTTTAACCAAAATTAAAATAAATTTTTTCACAAAAATATTTTTTCTTTTAACTTTTATAATAATGATAACTCTCTCTCTAAATTACATTTTTAATGCAATTTTTTTAGAAAAATACTACATATATAGAAAAAAAGAAGGAATGTTAAAAATTCTTCAAAACGCTAAAAAAATTTATTTAAATAATTCAGAAGATGATTTTGAAGCATATGTTTATAATATAAATGAATCAAAGGGAATTAATATTATTATAAGAAGATCTCACGAAAAAATGAATAGAATGAATTCTAAAAAAATAATGAAAGAAATAATAAAAGAAATCCCTTATAATAAGTTTATAGATAAAAATCTATATGGGAATGATGCAAAAATTCTTTATTATGGTGAAAAAATAACAGAAAGCGAAGGAATATTTGTAGGCACATCGCTTTCAGTTATAAGAGCTCACGGAGTTGAAAGTAATATATTCAATATTATTACTGCATTTTTTGCATTAATAATTTCTTTATCTATATCTCTTATATCATCTAAGAGAATGACTAGAGATATTAATAATCTCAACGAAAAAGCTAGTAAGATTTCTAAATTAGATTTTTCTGAAAATATAAATATAGAAAGAAATGATGAAATAGGAGAGTTAAATGAAAATTTAAATAAGATGTCAGAAAGTTTATCGTCATCAATTGATAATCTTAAATCTTTTGTATCAAATGCATCACACGAGTTAAAAACCCCTGTGGCTATAACATGTGCTTATGCTACAATACTTCTTGAAAATAAAAATATAAGTGAGATAGAAAAAATTAAATATTACGATATAATATTGAAAACGGGTATAGAAATGGGTGATTTAATAGAAAATTTATTAATATTATCAAAATTAAATGGTAATACTATTAAAGTAAAAACTGAGAAAATAAAAATAAAAGATTGTATAAAAAACTCTTTAGATAAATATGATATATTGGAACTAAAAAAGGATATAACAATAAATTTAAATATTGAAACTGAAGAAATAATTTCTGATTATAAACTGTTAAAAATTGTTTTAGATAATTTAATACAAAATGCTTTGAAATATTCTATCTATGAAAATAAAATAGAAATTTATGAAAAAAATAACTATCTTTTTATAGAAAACAATTTTGAAGGAGCTATTAATGAAGAGAAAGATAATTTGTTTCAACCTTTTAAGCGTGGACAAAATGCTGAAGATTTTAAATCTGAAGGAACAGGAATTGGACTTTCTATTGTAGCTAAAGCTCTCAGTTTATTGAAAACATCCTATTCTATCAAGATTATTGAAAATAAATTTATTTTTAAAATAGAACTATTTCTTAAAAGATAATTATGGAGATATAATTGTAAAAGAGTCTTTTCGTTCATTTGAAAGGACTCTTTTAGTTTATTAGTCTAATTCTTGTATTCCCCCACCATTTATTGCTAAAACTTGTCCACTTACCCATTTAGACATAGGACTAGCAAAATAAAGTATACCCATTCCAATATCACTTGCTTCTCCTAATGTTTTTAATGGTGTTTTGGCAAGCATTTTTTTCTCTATTTCAGGAGTTAAAACAGATTCTAGTGCAGCAGTTCTAATTGCCCCAGGAGCAATTGCATTAACTCTAATAATTGGTCCTAAGTCCACTGCCATATATTTTGTTAACTGGTTGATTGCTGCTTTAGAGCTTCCATAGACACTCATATTAGGTGTAGCCATCTCACCAGCCATAGAACTTATGTTAATTATAGACCCATATTTACTTTTAATCATATGAGGAACGCATAGTTTAGATAATGTGAAAATACTAAATAAATTTAAATTGTATATTTTTTCAATATATTCTTTAGTAAGACGTTGAAATTTTTCTCGACCTCCACCCCCACCTCCAACATTATTTACAAGAATGTTAATTTGTCCCATTTCTTTTAGTGTAATATCTATAAGATTATTTAAATCTTCATCTGAGGTTATATTACATTTAACCCCAATAGATTTAATTCCAAATTTTCTAGCTTCTAGAGCTGTTTGATCTATTGTCTCTTGAGTTCTTCCTATAGCAACTATATTAGCACCTGCAGAAGCTAGTGTTAAAGCTGCTGCTTTTCCAATTCCAGCCCCAGTTACAATTGCAGTCATACCTGTTAAATCATAAAAATTAATTTTCGTGTTCATTTTTCCTCCTCTTTCCCTTTTTACTATAAATATTAATGTGATTATAACATTATTTAATGAATGAATAAATAAAAAAAATAAAAAGTGAATTATTGTAATGAAAATGGAGGGTTTTAAACTTAAATTTAAAAGATAATAAAAAAACAAATTAAAAAGTAATTAAAAACAAAATATTAAAATAAAATATTAAAAAAGGATTTTTTTTTATAGATAGGTATATATATTTCCTAATAAAAAATATAACAATATTTTTATTTTAATAAGTTGTTTTAAAATAGAATATAAAGTATTTAATAAAAACTTTAACTCTTTAAAATGTGTGTTTTATATGATTTTTTTAGAAAAAATATTTTTGATAAATAAAAAAATATAGTGAATTTTCTATAAAATAAAATACATTTAGTTGTTATTTTTTCTTTAAAAAGTAGAAGTAATTTATAAAAGGAAAATAAAAAATAAATAAGTAAGTATAGATAATTCCGAAAATAAAAAAACAAAATAAAAAGTTTTTAAGGTGGTGATAGAAGAAATATAAATCACATTTTTAAAGAAAATTGGAATTGAGCAACAGAGGTTAAAAATTTTAAAATCTAAGGAGGAGTTTATGAAGAAAGGAATTTTATTTTCAATTTTTATATTAACAGCAGCTATTAGTTTTTCGGAATTAAAATCAAATTTAACATCTAACAAAATGGTGATGGTAAACAATCAGATGCAAATGATGCCAGCAGACAACGCTACACCAGGTGATACATTAGTTTATACATTAGCTCTTAATAATGAAAACACATCAGGAATAACAAATGTAAATCCAGTTATACCTATTCCAAGTTATACAACATTAGTACCTAGTATGGTAGAACCAGCTAATTTTATGGTAACAACAGATAATCAAAACTATGTAGCTTATCCTCAAATGGGCGCAAATAATCAACCAGTAGCAGATAATATGTATAAATCAGTTAAATGGGATATTGGAAATATGAGTGCTAATGAAGTTAAAACAATGAAGATAGGAGTTAAAATAAATAATTAATAAATTGGTTTAATAAAATTTTTTTAATAAAATAAAAATAAATAATATCAAGGAGGTCTATGGTCAAATAATTAAATAGGAAAATGTCTGAACTATAAAACAAATAAACCAAAGGGAGATGGGTAAATTATGAAAAAAGCTTATGGAATTTTATTAACGTTATTTTTATTAGCTTCAAGTGCTACATTAGCAGCACCAGCACCAGCAAACTCAACAATCGGAACACAGGCAACAATTAGCTATACGGATACAGATTCAACAGCAAAAACTACTACATCAAACCTAGTACTTACAACTGTTAATTCAATCTATGCATTAACATTATCACCAACAGGAAACTATACAGCTTATGCAGGACAAAATATATCTTATCCAATTTCTATTACTAATAATGGTAATACAGCTGATACATATACGTTATCAGAAACAGGATCAACATTACAAAACTTAGTATTTACAGTGGATACAAATGGAAATGGAGTAATAGATGCAGGAGAAACAACTACAATAGCCAACCTAGCAAACACACCATCAGTAGCATCAGGAGCAGTTTTAAAATTAGTTGTAACAGGAACAGTACCAGCAGCAGCAGTAGCAGGAAGTGTACAAACTTATACAACAACTGCAACTTCTGTAGGAAATACTGCAGTATCAGCTTCAACAAATAACTTATATACAGTAAATACACCAGCAGCAATAGGAATTACAAAAACAGTTGGAGCATCAGCAGTACCAGGAGCATTTACTTATATATTTAAAGTAACTAACCCTTCAACAACAGCAGCAAGTAATGTAATCCTTACAGATACATTACCAGTGGGAATTGAACCAGTAGGTTCTACAGCAGTTTGGAATCCAATTTTATCAGCAACAAATAAAGGAATAACTTATGCAGCAGATGGATTAGAAGTTCCATCCAATGAAGTAGATTTACAATATGTTTCTAGAGTAATAACATTTAAAATTTTAAATGTACAAGCAAATATTACAACAGCGAGTGTGGGAGGAGTATTAACTCTTACAGTAGCACCTACAGGAACTCCAGTAAGTGGTACAGTTTTCAGTAATACAGGTTCATTTGTATATAATAATGGATTTGTAGTTACATCACCAGCAACAACAGGAACAGCAGTTTATACAGTACCGGTTGCAAAATCAGTAACTGTAACTAATAATATATCTCTTCAAATACTTCAAGGTGATACCATTGTTTTACCACAAACACTTACAAATACAGGAAATACAGCAGATACATATAACCTAAGTTTAGCAAATACTTCACACATAACAGGAACAGTATTCTACTTAGATACAAATGGAGATGGAATAAGACAGGCTTCAGAAACTACAGTTTTATCTAATCCATTAGCATCAGTAGCACCAGGTGCAACTGTTAAATTCTTTGCAGTTGGAGTAGTAGGACTTCCTCCAGTTGGAGCATTAGTATTTAATATCGTTGCAACTTCTACAACAGATGTAGCAGTAACTGGATCAAGTACAATTACAGGAACAGTAGTAAATGGTTTTGCACTAGTTTCACTTTCAGCAGAAATCACACTAAGTGCAGTACAAGGTGCTGTAGTAACTTTACCTCAATCAATATTGAATAAAGGTACAACAGCAGAAACTTATACTTTAGCAATGAACTATGCAAATATATTAACAGGAGTTACATATTACCTAGATACAAATGGAGACGGAATTAGACAGGCTGGAGAAACAACAGTTCTTTCAAATCCAACAACTTCAGTAGTAGCAGGAGGAACTCTTAACTTCTTCGCAGTAGGAACAGTACCAGCAGCTCAAGCACCAGCAACTTATGTATTCAGACTTTATGCAACAGGTGTAACTAATACAGCAGCACAAGACTGGAGTACATTTACTTTAACAGTAACACAACCAGTAATTACTTTAACACTTGTAAAATCTCAAGCTTTAGATGCAAATGGAGATAATGTATTAGATGCAGCTTACGCTCAAACAGCTCTTACAGCTAATCCAGGAGCAAAAATATTCTACAAAATAGTTGGAACAAACACAGGAACAACAGCAGTAAATAACTTTACAATTCAAGATAACGTAGCAGCTTATGCAACATTAACTTTTGGTGATGGAACAGTTTCAGCAACAGGAAAACCATCATACAGAATAGGATCATCAGGAGCTATGACAGAAGTTCAAACTCATCCAGTAGATGGAGGAACAGGACTTATCCAAGCTACAATACCTACATTAACACCAGGTTCTACAATAGAATTCTACTATAATATCAAAGTAAATCAATAAGATTTTTTAAAGTAAAAAATAGAAAGGCTCTTAGAAACATTAAGAGCCTTTTTTAAAAAAAGGAGTTGGTATAAATGTTAAAGAAAATAAAAAAAAATATTTGTTTTTTAATTTTATTTTTTTTATATACCTTAATATCGTATTCAATAACTCCAACTACTTTCCAAATAGGGACTATTGCAATGCTTGTATTGGAAGATAAAACAGAAATTCTATCCAATATTGTAGTAGTAACAATAGTGAATGATATTGCTAACATAACAATAGAGAAAAGTTTTAAAGATGAGCCCGTAAAAGAAGAGCAAAAAACACTAGTTTTTAAAATTTTAAATAATTCCAATATAAGAGGAGAGGACTTATTATTAACTGATGATTTATCAAATAAATATGATATTGTTGGAGATTCTGTGTTATGGACTCCTTTTGGAGAAAATACAACAAAGAAGCTGACTTTAGTAGAAGATGGTCAAGAAAAAGAAGATATAAATGTGAGTTTAAATTTTAAAAATAATATTTTGAATTTTACAATGAAGGTAGTGGGCGAAAATCAATTAATAACTAGTAATGGAGGCTATTTAGAAGTTGTTATTAAACCTAAAGATGATTTATTAGCTAGAACTATACTGAAAAACATAGCCATCTATGAGTATTTTAATGGAGTAGAAAAAAAAAATAACATAGAAACAAATGTGTTAAATTATGAAGTCCCTATCATTTCAAAAGCTATTTTTACTGGTGAAAGTAAATCTTTTGAGAGTTCGGGAAATATAATTTACTTTACTAATATTTTAAAAAATATAGGGAATATAGAAGATACTTATAATATAATTCTTGCTAATAATTTATTTAAAGATGGAGATACATTCAAGATTGGGCAACTTATTAATAATGTTTTCACTGAGTTTCAAGATACAAATAAAGACGGGATAATAGATACTGGAAAATTAACAGTTGGGAAAAGTATAAATATAATATTAGAAGTAACAACAAAGAGCAGTACCTTAACATTGAGAGATCTTTCTATTGAAAAAATTGCAACCAGTGTAGAAAACCCTCAATATAACGTAGTGGTAAAGGATGTACTGGATCAACTTATCTCCAGTTCGAGTTCAGTAGAATTTTTTAAATACCAGTCTCTAGATAAAAATAATGATAATATAATTGAATTTCCCTATACTCAAAATTTAATAGGTGGGAATCCAGAAAATAAAATTTTCTATAAAATAATAGTAAAAAATATAGATGAAAATCCTATTACAGAGTTATTAATAGAAGATTACATCCCTGAATATACAAAGATGTCTTATGGTGATAATAGTCTCAGTGAAAAAGGAAGGCCAGTTTATAGATTGAGTAATGATAATATTTTTAAAGAGATAGTTTCCAAGCCATTTATTGGAAGAAATGGAACAATAAAAGTAGAGATACCTATTCTAAATAAAGATGAGACCGTGGAAATATACTATAATGTAAAAATTGATTAGAAATCTGTTAGGAGTTGATGAATTAAAATGACAAAAAAAATAAAATATTTAATAATTTATATGATGTTCTCAATTTTTAATAGTGTAGTATCTTTTTCAGCTGTTCCTGCAAATACTAATATAGGTATTCAAGCTACAATTAGTTATAAGAAAATAACAGGTGATAAGGTTTTTTCTTTTTCTAATATTGTCATTTTAAAAGTAAATGAAGTAGTTAGTTATGAATTACAGGGCTTGATCAATGATATTACAGTCTATGAGAATGGAGAATTTATAATTCCTTACTCCATATCAAATAGTGGAAATACGGCAGATTCATACTTGATTTATTTAGAATCTTTAGAATATATCGATGTGAATAATTACTTTATTGACTCTAATAATAATGGTATTTTAGAAGCAGATGAAACTACAGAATTAAAAAAAATAGATGATATATATTCAGAAACACCTAAAATAGAGGCTAATCAAATATTTCATTTTTTTTTAGTAGGGAAATTAAAACCTAATATAGTTGATAATATCAAAATAAATATAAAATTAAATACAAAAAGTAATTTAGATAAAAGTCTAATCCAACATGTAGAAACTCAGTTAACAACGAATCTTGCAAATAAAATAACAATAAAAAAATATATAGCAGAGGTTCCAAATACTCAAATTAAACTATTTGTATTTAAATTTATAAATATATATTCCAATCCTACTTCCAATATTGTTTTAGATGACAATATTGATTCTAGATTTATTTTAGCTGGGGACAAAGGATATTGGCTTCCATTTGGAAAAGATAAAGAGGTGGAGTTAACTTTTCAAGATGATGGAAAGGAGTTGAATGCTAAAGACTTAGCGTTGAAAATCACAAATAATGTAATGACTTTAACAATGGATTCTATTCCTAGAAATGCTCTTGAAAGTAATTCTGGTGGTTATTTATATATCCCTGTTATTGTTAATCCTGGAGTATCGGAAAATACTGTTTTGAAAAATAAAGCAACATATAATTATTTTGATGGAAAAAATCAGACAAGTAATTATACAACACCAGAGGCTACATACATAGTACCTTATATAAATGTAATAGATTTACAAGGAGATTCTGTAAATGGAGTAACTACTCTTACTTTTAAGTTTGAGAATTATTTGACTAATTTAGGAAATAGTAGTGATATATTTAGTCTTTCCTTAGTAAATAATAGTTTTCCCAATGGAACATTATTTAATATTGAACTTGAAAGAGGGAATGGTGAGATTGAGAATAAGGGAGATATACTAGTAGGGAATTTTATTTCTTTAGGCGAAGTTAAGCAAGGTGAAAAAATAAAGATAAAAGTTAATGTAACAATACAAGATCCTGAAAATTTATATAATAATTATGCAATTAATAAGCTGATATTAAGTAAAAAGAATCCAACTGCCATAACTTCAGTTACAGATTCTTTTATAGGATATAAAATAGATGATAATTTCACTTTTGAAAAATTTCAAGGATTAGATATAAATAATGATGGGATATTAGATATAGATTATACTAAAAATGACTTGGAAGTAAAAACTAATTATGTAATATATTATAAATTAATTTTTACTAACAAAGATAAAATTACTATAGAGAATATTATATTGTCAGATAAAGTACCAGATAACACTACTATAAATAATGGTGATGGTTCTTTATCACCAAGAGGTGTACCTTGTTATGCAGTAATATCTAATACGGGGATAAATAATGGTTATAATAGAGCAGAAAATTTAGGAGATGATACAATAGGAAGTTTAAAACTTGATTTGAAAGAAGGAGAGAAAATAGAGTTGTATTTTAGTGTAAATATAGATGAATAATAAATATATTCTTTATATTTATTAGGGGGATTTAGTATGAAATGGAAAATTATATTTATGTTTATATTTATATATTCTTTGATATTTACAGGAACTGCTAATATTTCCATAACAAATATTGGGACGGTAAGTATATCAGGTTCAATTCATAGCTCAAATAAAGTTTCAACTGACTTGGAACTAATTAGTATAGCTACAACCATAGAAAGTGATAGAAAAAATATTCAAGTAGGAGAATTAGTTAATTTCAAAATAAAAATAACTAATAATTATAAATCAGAGTTAAATGAAATTAGTACATATATTATATTACCACGAGGTTTTAATTATATTAAAAATATAATTAAAGTAGCTGGATTCACCATTACAGAAGTAGAAAAACATCCTAATAATATTATTCTGAAAATAGAAGGGAAATTAAATAGTGGTGATGAGCTAGAATTTATAGCAGTATGCCAAGCAGCAATGGGAATAAAAAAAGGGATCAACATAATAAATACTAAATCTTTAGGTATAGTAATAGGAGGGAATATAGGTTCTAATACTGCCAGTACCAATATAAATGTAATAGAAGATAAATTATTGAATACTGGTGTCATATTTGGAAGAGTTTTCATAGATGAAAATAAAAATGGAGTTTTAGATGAAGGAGAACAAGGTATTCCAGGAGCAAAAATATACTTAGAAAATGGTCATTTTGTCTATACCGATATAGAGGGAAAATATAGTATGTTTGGAGAGCGAGCTCTAACACACGTACTAAAATTAGATTCATTTTCAATTCCAAAAAGGGGGCGATTAGCAAAACTAGACAGTAGATATTCAGAAGATGGAAGCCAAGTTTTTGCAGATGTAAAAAAAAGTGAATTTTATAAAGTTAACTTTGCTTTTCATGATGTATCCATGAGCTTTTTAGAGGAGATAAAAAAGAGAAGTGATATGAAAAATCTTCCCACAGAATTATCACAGGTTATAGAAAAAAATGAATTTGTATTTAAAACTTTTGATTCAAAAAGTGGAAAAATAGATAGTAGTGGATATTTTTCAGGTCAAAAAGATACTCTTCAAAAAGCTATGGAAGAGATTCAGAAAGCTAAAGAACAAAAAAAAATAGAGGAATACTTAGCAAAAGAGAAAAAAAATGAAAAAACACCAGAGGAAATGACTAAAGAATTGGAACATAAATTAGATAACTCAAATAATACATTAGATATCATTAATTTAAAGGATAAGGAGTTGGTTTCTAAGATAATTTCAATACAGATAAAATCAAAATTAGGGGATAGCATGGAGGTGTATTTAAATGATAATTTAATCCCTTATAAACTATTAGGTACAAGTGGCGAGTCTATAAAAAATGATTTGAGTTTTTATGAATATGTTGGAATTGAGCTAAAACAAGGTAATAATAAAATAAGAGCAGTATCAACTTTTGAAGGGATGAAAAAGGTAAAAGAGATAGAAGTAATTTTTGCTTCTGGAGTAGAAACCATTGAACTTAATTATAATAAAAAAGATTTAGTAGCAGATATTCAAAAAGCAGTAGATTTTACTCTTATATTAAAAGATAAAAATGGTAATGTAATATCCAAACCATATTTCGTTTCCATTGTAAACGATAAAGGAAGTTGGCTATCTCAAGATATAGCACCCAATGACCCAGGGCTACAATTTATAAGTAGTGGCTTAGAAACTAAATTAAAATTTTTACCATTTCCAGAAACAGGTGAAACTGAATTTAAAATTTTTGTAGATGGGAAGGAAAAAAATTATAAAATAGATTTTAAAGCACCTAAAAGACCTCTTTTAATAAATGCAATAATTGAAGGTAGAGTAAACTCTAAAAGCAATGGTATTAGTTTAGAGAGCGGAGATGATTTTTTTGAGGATTCTTTCTCTCGTAGAACTGCAATTTTTTCAACTGGAAGTTTAAATGAAGAATATAATTTAACTCTTTCTTATGACAATACAAAAACAGATGATGAAGTTTTTTTTCAGAAATTAGTAGCAGATGATTTTTATTTAGTCTATGGTGATAATTCTATAAGAGGTTATGAAGCTCAATCTACTTCAAAACTTTATTTAATGCTAGAAAATGATAATAGTAAATATTTGTACGGTGACTATAGTTTAAGTTGGTCAGATGATTCAGTTGATATAGGAAGTTATTCTAGAATTTTAAATGGTTACAATTATAAATATAAAAGTGATAAAATAGAAGCAGAAGCATTTTTATCCAATACCAATTCGGTTCAAGTTATAGATGAATTTCCTGGGAGAGGAGTTTCAGGGCCGTATCAATTATCTAGGGGTAATATTTCAGAAAATTCAGAGCAAGTAAAAATAATAATGTATGATAAAAATAATCCATCAATTGAGCTTATACAAGTTGATGCACCACCTTATACCATAGATTATGATACTGGAGTTATTTATTTTAATACAATTATTCCAGAATTTGATAAAAAAGGAAATATATTGAAAATTAGAGTAACATATGAAATAGATTCTAAAAGTGGAAAGAAATATAACGTATATGGAGGAAACCTTAAATATCATTTTAATGAAATGGTAAGTGTGCAAGGAGTTTGGGTAAAAGATGAAAATCCAGAAACAGATTATGAAAATAGAAGTTATAATTTCACCGTGGATATGGATACCAAAGGTAAGATAATATTGGAAACAGGTCAAACAGTTCATATGGGTGAAACAGGAAAAGCAAATATGATAAAGTATATAAATAAAGGACCAAAATTTAAATCTAAAATGATTTATTATGATGGTGACTCTAATTTCTTTAATCCAGCTTCATTTGTGAGACCAGATGCGAAATTGTTTTCTGTAAATAATACATATGAATTAACAGATGTAGATATTTTACAAACACAGGGCTTTTATTATAAGGATAAAAAAGAAGATAAAATTTCAAAACAACTTTATCAAGGATATAAAAGAATTATAAATTCAACAACAACTTTAGATATAGGAGGTAAATATACTAAAAATGAAACAGATGGAGATATAAAACCTTTGGTGACTTTGGGAAGTAAATTAACATGGGGTCCTAGTAATATCGAAGGTCTTATAAACTACTTAGAATTTGAACAAGATATAGATGATTCTTCTAAGAAAAGATTAGGGGTAGGTTCTGAATATATTGTAAATAAATATTTAAAACTTTATGGGAAATATGATTTTATTTCTACATTACCTGATACCACTGTAATAGATAGATTTAATGTTTCTTATAAAAAATTGTATGGATTTGAATTAGGGACATTGGATTATTTAAGATTTTATACAGAATATAGAGAACATGATAATGATACTTTTGATAAGGAAGTAGCTTTTGGATTTAAAAATAATGTAGATATCAATAAGAATTTAAATTTTTCTTCTGTATTTGAAAGGGTTATAGGGGTTAACAAAGATAAGAGTACTAATAAAAACGATAAAACAAATTTTTTATTTTCCTATGGCTATAAAGATGAAAAAACAAATACAAGTGTAGGGGATTTAAATTTTACAATTGAAAATGAAATTACCAGTATCTTATCAAGATTAGCTTATGGAAGAAAAATAAAGGATGACCTAACTTTTGCAGTTAAAAATAGGTATTATATACAAGATATGAAGAAAAATAAAAAGAAAGATAGATTTTTATTAGGAATAGCATATAGAGATAGTAAAGATATTTATAATAGCTTAATAAAATATGAAATTAATTATGATAATGGTATTGATAATAAAGGATATAAACATTTAGCAAATATTATAAGTACAACTCATAATATCCAACTTAAAAATAATTTAGTGACTACATTTTCACTAGGTGGGAAATATGTTCAAGATGAAAACATTTATGCCGTAGAGAAATATTTTGCATATATGTTAGGATTTAATACAAGGTATTATGCCACAGAAAAAATAGATTTGGGTCTGAATACAGCAGTTTATATTGATGATAAATCTATGGAAAAATATGGTGTAGGGATAGAGTTAGGCTATACTTTAGATAATAATTTTTGGATATCAGTAGGCTATAATTTTTTAGGTTTTAGAGATAAAGATTTCTTTAATGATGATGATTATTCCAAAGGTATTTATTTAAGATTTAGGCTTAAATTTGATGAAGGTATTTTAAATAGGTTCTAAAAAAACTTTACAGAGAAATCTGTAAAGTTTTTTTTATATTTTATTTTTATAAGCCCATAGATTGATTTTTATGATATAATATTATTGAAAATAAAATATTTTATCAATATAAAATACTGAAAGAAAAAGGAAAAAAATGAATATAAAAGAAAAAATGTCTTTAGCAGCAATACAAATAATAAGAGAAGAAATAGAACTTGCCTCAGGAAATGAAGTTTTTTTTAGAGGAATACTAGAAGAAACAGGAATAATAGAAAAGGTAGAAGTTTTAGCAAGAGGAAATAAAAGAGCAACACCAGCAATATTAAAAAGAATGAAAAAAGAAGAAGTAATTATACATAATCATCCTTCTGGATACCTTTATCCATCAGATGCAGACATAGAGGTAGCTTCTTATTATGCCAATAGTTTTAACGGTGGTTTTTATATAATTAATAATAATGTAACAGATATTTATGTGGTGGTAGAAGTATACAAGGATAAAAATATCCCAATTGAAATAACACCTTACTTTGAAAAAAAAGGTTTGATAGCACAGTTTTTTCCAGAGTTTGAATATAGAAAAGAACAAATGGAAATGGCAAGTGTTATAGAAAAAGGATTTAATGAAGAGAAAAAAGTAGTAGTAGAGGCAGGAACAGGAACAGGAAAAACATTGGCATATTTAATTCCAGGGATTGAATGGGCGGTAAAAAATAAAAAAAGAATAGTTTTTTCTACGAATACTATAAATCTTCAAGAACAACTTTTAAATAAAGATATTCCTCTAGCTAAAAAAGTTTTAGGTTATGACTTTAAATATGTGTTGGTAAAGGGAAGAGGCAATTATATGTGCAATAGGAAATATCACAACTTTGTTATGGGAGAAAAAGTTGATATGAATGATTTTTCCATTGTTCAAAAAAATCAATATGCAGAGATAATAAAGTGGGGGAGATTCACTAAAGATGGGGATAAATCTGAATTAACTTTTGAAGTTGAATCACAAATATGGGAAATTTTTCAAAGTGAGACAGATACATGTATAGGAAATAAATGTCAATATAGGGATGAGTGTTTTTTCTTTAAAGCTAGAGATGAAAAAAAGAAAGCTGATGTATTAATAACTAATCATCATCTTTATTTTACTGATTTAGCAATTAGAAAAGAGATTGGATTTTCTACTGATTATGCCATTTTACCAGAATACTCAAGTATAGTTTTTGATGAAGCACATAATATAGAGAAAGTAGCAAGAGATTATTTTTCGTGTGAAATATCTAAATTGAGTTTTATAAAATTGTTGAATAAAATAGAAAATAGTGATAAAAAAAGAAAGAATATAGGTGTATTGGGAATTGTAGATAAAATATGTAGAGATCAAAAATCTTTTGAAGGAATGAAATTAATTGAGAATTTAAGAGTTAGGCAAGCACAGTTTTCAGTAGCAATAAGAACTTATTTTAATCAAATGATAGAATTATTTACAAGTGAAAGACAAGAGATAGCAAGTATTAGGTTAAAAAAAGATGAATTAGCTCAAATAAACTATATAGACAGCTTAAAATTTTATAGTTCTGAATTATTGGTAGAACATGGATTATATCAAAGAACTGGTAGGTCACTTATAAAAATTATTAGGGAATTAGATGATGATGATGGAACTATAAGTGAACTTATAAAATATTTGGAGAGACTAGATGACTATGTAAGTAATTTAAAATTTATAGATAGTATGGAAGATGATGGGTATATTTATTGGGTGGAAGTAAATAGAAGAAAAGGCTATGCTAAAAGGGTTGCAACACCATTAAAAATAGATTCAGAATTACAAAAAAATCTTTTTATTAATATGAAGACAATAATATTTACATCTGCTACAATAGCTATTGGGAGTAATTTCAAATATTTTAAGGATTCTATTGGATTAAAAGATGAAGTTATAGAAGATGTAATAAGCTCACCATTTGATTACGATAAAAAAATGAAAGTGTATATTCCTGATGATTTTTGTGACCCAAGTAGTAAAGATTTTTCTGAAGAGGTAGCTAATTTTTTAAAGAGTTCATTAGTTGCATCTAGAGGTAGAACTTTTGTGTTGTTTACATCATATAAAATGTTGAATTATGTCTATTATAGTGTTAGAGATGAACTAGAAAAGAATGGAATAGAATTATTTATACATGGAACAGCTCCTAGAACACAGCTTGTGGAGCTTTATAAAAAGTCAGAAAAACCTGTTCTTTTTGGAACTGATTCTTTTTGGGAAGGTGTGGATATAAAAGGTGAAAAATTAAGTTCTGTAATAATTATAAAATTACCATTTAAAGTTCCAAATGATCCGATAACAGAAGCAATAATAGAGAGTATAGAACTAGAAGGAAAAAACTCATTTATGGAGTTTCAAATTCCAGAGGCAGTAATTAAATTTAAACAAGGAATTGGACGTTTAATTAGAAGTAAAAGTGATTCGGGAAATGTTATTATTTTAGATAATAGAGTTATAAATAAAAAATATGGTCAATTCTTTAAAAGTGCAGTTCCAAGTAAAAATATTTTAGTGGCTAGTAAAAGTAAAATTATTAAAGATATTTTTCAGGAGATGGGGGAAAAATAGATGAAAAAATTTGAAATTTTTGGTTATAATTTTAGTTTTCAATTTCAAAGGAAAAATTGGGATAATCCAGAAATTTATTCTAAAAATAATATGTTAAAAGAAAAAATATTTTATCTAATAATAATAATGAGTATATTTGTATTAAGCAGCAAAGTAAATTTATTCTATAGAAGTGAAAACTATAGGGTAGGAGATATTATAAAAAGTGATATATATGCTCCTAAAAGTGTTGTATATAGAGATGAGAGTGCTAAAAATAAAATAATTGAACAGCTTATAATAACTTCTGGACGTGAATATCTTTTTGTATCTAGCGCTGAAAAACATTATACTAAAAATTTTGAGGAATTATTTGAAAATTTAGAGCTCGTAAGAAATAAAAAAGAAAAATATGATTTCAAAATTTTTGAGCAAGAGTCAGGAGTTAAAATACCTGAACCAATTATTAAAGAGTTATTAAGAATGTCTAAAAAAAATTTTAATAGAACTAAAGAAGAAATAAGTTTACTATTATCAGAAATATATAAAAAAGGAATTTTTCAAGAGGAAAAAATTATAAGGATTGACGAAGGTTTAGAAGAGAGAATGGATGATTTATCGAAACTTCAAAATAAAATTTTAAAATTTTTTATTACTCCAAATTATGTTTATGATCCAGAAAAGACGAAATATTCAATAAGAGAAAAAGTCCTTCAAATAAAAGATCAGTTTGTTAAGATAAATGTAGGGGATTTAATAATAAAAAAAGGTGAAATATTAACTGACCATAATATTAAATTATTGGAAGCTGTTGGAATTTCTTCTGTGAAAAAGAATATTTTATATTTTATTTTGAATATTTTATATTTATGGATAGTGGGAACAATATTCTATTATATATCAATTTCATTATTGAAAAAAGAAATATTAAATAAAAACTTTTATAGAAGTACATTTTTAATAATAGTCTCTATGTTTACAATATTTAGATTTTTTCCAAGTGAATATATATATATAATACCATTTGATGCATTATTATTTTTATTACTTATTTTAACAAATATAAATTTTAGTTTTATTTTAGCATTTTTTTCACTGGCGTTTATTCTTCCAATAATAGATTTTAATACTAAGTATTTTATAATAAATATTTTTGCTATAATTTTTGGGTCATATTTAGTAAAAAAAATTACTACGAGATCTGAAGTTTTAAGTATAGGAATAAAACTATCCATATTAAAAGTACTGTTGTATATAGTTCTAACTGTATTTTTAAATGATGAAAGTTCCAGTGGAACTTTGAAATCCATCGAACTTTTAATATCAGGAATAATATCAGGAATGATAACTTTGGCCTTGGTACCATATTTTGAAAGAACTTTTAATTTATTGGATATTTTTAAGCTACTAGAACTAGGAGATCTTTCTAATCCTTTGTTAAAAAGATTGTCCATAGAAGCACCAGGAACTTTTCAGCATTCTATGATGGTAGCAACGCTTTCAGAAAATGCAGCAGAATCTATTGGAGCAAGTCCTATATTTTGCAGAGTATCTTCATATTATCATGATATTGGAAAAATAAAAAGACCAAATTTTTATGTGGAAAATCAAAATCCAGGTGAAAATCCTCACGATAAAATATCTCCGTCTATGAGTAATTTAATAATTAAAGCTCATACAAAAGATGGTGTAGAAATAGGGAAAAAAAATCAATTGCCAAGAGAAATAAGAGATATTATGTTGGAGCATCAAGGGACAACTTTACTTGCTTATTTTTATAATAAAGCTAAAAAATTAGATCCAAGTGTAAAAATAAATGATTTTAAATATCCTGGACCTAAGCCTAAAACGAAAGAATCAGCAATTATTATGTTAGCTGATTCTATTGAAGCAGCAGTAAGATCTATAGATGAAAAAACACCTATTTCTATTGAATTGATGGTTAGAAAAATAATAAGTAATAAAATAGAGGAAAATCAATTAGTAGATGCAGATCTTACATTTAGAGAAATAGAAATTATAGTTGAAAGTTTTGTTAAAACTTTAATTTCAATTCATCATGTGAGAATTAAATACCCAAATCAAAAATAAAAATATAAGGGAGTAAAAAATGGAATTAGTATTAGATTTATCAATTGAAATAGAAAAATATGAAAATTTATTAATAGAAGAAAAAGTTACTAAATACGTGAAAGATGTATTAGAAGATGAATTTGATTCAGAAAAACCAGTTTATGTATCTGTAGCAATTGTTGATAATGAGAGAATAAAAGAAATAAATAGAGAATTTAGAGGAAAAGATATGCCAACAGATGTAATTTCATTTGCTTACCACGAAAGTGAAGGTTTTGACATAGGACCATATGATACTTTAGGGGATATTATAATTTCAGCTGAAAGAGTTGAAGAGCAAGGAATAGACTATGGACACTCCATGGAAAGAGAATTTTATTATGTATTGACTCATGGACTTTTACACCTTTTAGGTTATGATCATATAGAGGAAGAAGATAAAAAGGAGATGAGAATAAGAGAAGAGGAAATACTTGAAAAATTTGGTTATACAAGGAGCTAAATTATGAAAAAAAATAAGGTAACAGGAAAAGAACATGATATTATAGAAAGTTTTAACTATGCAATAGATGGTATATTTGAAGCTATAAGAACAGAAAAACATATGAAATTTCATGGTTTTATCTCTGTTATAGCAGTTATTGTATCTATTTTTTCAGAGATGAGTAAATATGAAATATTAGCTTTGATTTTATCTATAACCATGGTTTGGGTTGCAGAGCTCTTTAATAGCTCTATAGAAGCTATTGTGGACATGATAACAGCCCAATATCATCCCTTAGCAAAAAAAGCTAAAGATATAGCTGCAGGAGCAGTATTAATAACAGGAATTAATGCAATAGTTGTAGCTTATGTTATTTTTGAAAGAAGAGTAAGTTTTTATTTAAATGATTCTTTTTCTATTTTAAAAAAATCTTTTCAAAATAGTTTGGTTATAATATTAGTTATAATTACTATACTGGTTATTTTAATAAAAAAATATTATAAAAAAGGTAGGCCTTTAAGGGGAGGATTACCTAGTGGACATAGTGCTTTGGGCGGTATGGCATTTACTGCAATAACTTTTTTAACAGATAGTTCAAAAGTATTTTATTTAGCTATGATACTTTTAGTTTTAGTTATGCAATCTAGAGTTGAAGGAAAAATTCATAATATTAAAGAAGTAGTATTAGGAGCGATATTAGGGATAGGAATAACTTATTTAATATTGATATCATTAGGATTTTAGAGTTAATAGATAGGAGAAATAAATGGCTGTAACTAAAAAAGAATATTTACTTATGAGTTTATTAGCGTATTTTAATTTTACTTCAAGTGAGTATGATAAATGCATTTATGAGCTCTTGGCATTACCAGAATTAAACCTAAAAAAAGATACTGATTTAGAAAGTATTGGATTAGATTCTCATCAAAATATTTTTTATTATTTGGCTCATGAATTAGAAAATAAAAAATTTAAAACCATGAGAACAGATTCGTTTCAAAGTTTTTTAGATTATTTTTCAGAGGAATTAAATAAATGGAAACTTTGTGCAATTGAAGATAGAAGACCTACAACAAAAAAAATATTGAATAAAGAAATAGAAAGAACTGGATTTTATGCTGTTTCTTTTACAGATGGAGAGAATGTCGTAATATCTATTAGAGGAAGTGAAACTTTTCCTATAGAAGAAGCATATAAGGATTTCATTGAGAATAATTTGGTATTAGGAATAGGAAAAAGACCGAAACAATTTAATAATGCAGTGGAGTTTTATAATAAGCATATAGAATATTTAAATATAAAAAAAGAAAAAATCTCTCTTACAGGTCATTCACTAGGG
>CAMTIW010000011.1 GCA_947072665.1 uncultured Fusobacteriaceae bacterium
ATCAACAAAAAGCCTTTGTTTTACTAATTTTTTTTAGTATTACAATTGGCTAATATTTTTTTTCCATAGGAGGATTTTATGAAAGTTATATATTTAGCTGGGGGTTGTTTTTGGGGAGTTGAAAATTATTTTTACAATCTTAAAGGAGTTGTAGATACTAAAGTTGGTTATGCTAATAGTGCTATCATAAACCCAAGTTATGATTCTGTTTGTACTGGTAAAACTCAAGCTACTGAAGCTTGTAGAGTTACTTTTGATGAATCGTTAATTTCTTTTGATAAACTTTTAAATCATTTTTTTTCACTTATAGATCCAACAGTAATCAATAGACAAGGGAACGATATTGGCTCTCAATACAGAACAGGAATTTATTATATCGAAAGTTTAGATGAAGAATTTCTTTCAAATTATATAAAAAATAAACAAAAAGAATTTAAAGAAAAAATAGTAACTGAAGTTTTAAAATTAAATAATTTTTATTTAGCAGAAGAATATCATCAAGATTACCTTATAAAAAATCCTAATGGTTATTGCCATTGTCTTCTAGAAATAAACGAACTTAAACAAAGTGAAGATTCTAAATAGCTTATATGAAAAGAGACTAATTCAAAATTTGAATCAGCCTCTTTTATTTTTTAGTTATTTTTTCATTTTAAAGAAAATATTTTTAAAATCTAAATTGCTTATGGAAATTCCTAATAAAATAAATAATACTCCTGTAAGTTTATACCTATTAAATTCTTCACCTAATATAATAATAGCTAATATTATAGCTACCGGTATTTCTATCATAGCCATTATACTAACTTTAGAAGCTGGTAAATGCTTAATGGCCATTAAAAATAAAGAATATCCCATCAAAGTTGGAATTACTCCAAAACCTATTCCCAAAGCCATTCCCTTTATTGATGCTATTTTTTCCATTACCAATGATACGTCTACTAAAAAAATCAAAAAAATTAATGCAATTAAAAAACTATATACAGTAACCAAGATTGGATTTATACTTTTATCCACTTTTTTTCCGAAAATAGGATATATTCCATAAAAAAAACCAGCTAATAAACCACATATTATACCTATTAAATCATATTTTACATTGACTAAAGAACCTTCTGTTATAGCTATTATTCCACCAGTTATGGTAAAAGACATGGCTACTTTTTTTTCCAAGGTCAACTCTTCTTTTAGTACTAAAGAAGATAGAGCTAAAGTAAAAATAGGGCCAGTTGATACTAAAAGAGCCGCTGATATTATTCCAATTCTTATAATAGTCATAAATAGAAAAACATTCATTAATGCTTGTGTTAAAATACCTATGAAAAAAATATTTTTTAATGATTTTTTAGGTATTTTAAAAAAACTTAACTTTCTTTCATTATAAATTAAAAAAATAAAACCTAAAATAGTAGCAAAAAACATTTTTACAAAGGTTACTTCTCCACCATTTAATCCTAATTCACTTATTTTTTTTCCAAACATACCAGACGTTCCCCACAGAACACCTGCTAAAATACCATAGAAATACCCCTTTATTTCCACTTTTCACTCCCTGTTTTTTTCATCCTTATTAAATTAAGCATATCAATTTTATATTTATATGTCAAATCAATTAGCAACTTTCTAATTCTTTTTTATTTACTATTTTTTTAGAATCTAAAAATAATTTTCCTGCTGTATAAGAAACAGCTACAATAACAACCCACGACAATATATTAAGTGGTAATCCTTTTATTAGATAAGCTGCCATAACTACTCCCACAGACCCTGATATTATGGTTAGAAATGTTGCTTGTTTGTCATATGCATTCTCTTTTATAAATTTTATACTAGCTATAGGCATTAAAAATGCACATGAACTCATCATTATGGGAAATGCAACTATAGGACTTAAACCTAAAGCATATACCAAAGCCATACATGGGGCATACATCCCTATTCCCAAGGTCATTAAAGCTCCCAATATAAAATTTCCAATTACTGCTATAACTAATTTTGTTCCATTAAGACCTATAGAATCTCCTCCTACTGGCATGAATCCAAACTTTCCAGCTAACATTATTATAACAACTATAGTCAAAGCAAAAAACATTCCAAACTGTATTTTCTTTTCATCTAATTTTGAAATTATTCCTGCTCCTACTACAGCACCTAAAACTGCTGCTATAATCATACTAATTAATGTAATCGGCTCTACTTTTACATCTTTTATAAAAATTAATGCTTCAACTATAATTGGTATGCACATGGCTGTATTTAATGTTCCTGGTATTATTCTATCTTTCACCAATTTAAATTGTTTAAATAAGGCTGTCATTGGAGCAAATGCTCCAATTCCTAAAGTATCAAAAAAACTAACAAAAAATCCTATAAAAATAAAACTTATAGAAGACTCTTTTGCTATTTTTTGATTATTATTTCTGAGTTTATTAAAATCCTTAAAAAAAACAATTAAAAAAATTCCACCACTTATAACTAATAATAACAATAATATTTTAACGAATTCCATAACTCCACCTTTATTTTTTTTTATTCGTTAAAGTATAACACTCTATATTTATATTTTCAATCTATATTTGATAAAATAAAAACTAAGTATTTTAAATCTATAAAATAAGATTTAGAATACTTAGTTTATTTCTAATTATTTTAATTTTTCATTTATTTTTTAGCATCCAAGAATAATTTTGTAGCTGTATAAGCTATTACAATCATCACAAGCCAAGTCAAAATATTTAATGGTAGTGATTTTACTAAATAAGCTGCTATAAAAACCCCCACAACTCCTGTAATAGTTATTATTAATGTTCCCTTTCTATTATAAGCTTTCTCTTTTATAAATCTAATACTTGCTGCTGGCATTAAAAATGCACATGAACCCATCATAATTGGGAAGGCTACTAAAGGACTTAATCCCAAAGCATATACCAAAGCCATGCATGGGGCATACAATCCAATTCCAAGAGTCATTAGAGCACCTAATATAAAGTTTCCAGCAATAGCTATTATTAATTTTATTCCTGTAAGTCCTATTGCGTCTCCACCAGAAGGCATAATTCCTAATTTTCCAGCTAACATTATTATTAAAACTACTCCTAATGCTAACGCCATTCCCATTTGAACTTTTCTTTCATCTAATTTAGCCACAATACCTGCTCCTACTATCGCTCCTAAAACTGCTGCTACTAACATACTAATTAGTGTTATTGATTCTACTTTTACTTCTTTTATAAAAATTAATGCTTCTACTATCACAGGTATACACATAGCTGTATTCAATGTTCCTGGTATTATTCTATCATTCACCAATTTAAATTGTTTAAATATTGCTGTCATTGGAGCAAATCCACCAATACCTAATGTATCGAAAAAATTAACAAAAAATCCTGTTAGTGAAAAAGCTGTTACCGTTCCTTCAACTTCTAATTCTCCTTTAGATTTTGCATTTACATAATCCTTTAAAAAAATGACTAAAAATAAAGCTCCTCCGATTACTAATAAAATTAATAAAATATTTACTAAATTCATAAAACCTCCAATTTTTTATTTTAATGAAAATCCATATTTCAGTGGATCCATAGGATCTATTAATAAATGATTCATTCCTGTTATATATGCACTTGCTGTTATTTCAGGTATTACATATAGAATTCCATTTTTTTCATAACTTTCTAACACTTTCCCCTTAAATTGAGTTCCTATTATACTTTCATATACAAACTCTTCTCCTAGTTTCAGTTTTCCTTTTGTAAATAATGTTGCCATTTTTGCAGATGTTCCTGTTCCACAAGGAGATCTATCCACTTGTCCATCACCAAAAACAACTACGTTCTGAAGTGTAGCTCCCTCTCCTTTAGCCGGTCCATATATTTCTACTAAATCAACTGTTTTTATATGTGCTAACTCTGGATGAGATACTTCTACTTGCTCATTTACAGCTTTTATTATAGCCATACCCATTCTATTTAATTCATTAGTATTTTTAGGACAAATATCTATTCCTAATTGCTTCGCTTCTACAATTGCAAAAAAGCTTCCTCCAAATGAAATATCAATAGTCAATGTTTTTCCTAATTCTGGAACTTCTACTACTACATTTGATTTATATAAAAATGCTGGAACATTCGCAAAAGATACTTCTTTAGCTTTTCCATCTTCAACTCTAACTCTACCTTTTACAAGACCTGCTGGAGCTTCTAATACTATTTCTGTTATAGGTTCTTTAACCTCTACCATTCCAAGCTCTACCGCTACTGTCATTGCACCTATAGTACCGTGTCCACACATGTTAAGGTAACCACCACCGTCCATAAATATAATCCCTAAATCTGCTTCTTTTTTAGTTGGAGCTGTTATTATAGAACCAAACATATCATTATGTCCTCTAGGTTCTAGCATTACTGCTGTTCTTAAATGATCTAAATTTTCTTCTAAATAAGATTTTTTCTCAGGCATAGTATCGCCAGGTATGTTGGGTATCC
This sequence comes from uncultured Fusobacteriaceae bacterium, assembly GCA_947072665.1. Taxonomy (GTDB): domain Bacteria; phylum Fusobacteriota; class Fusobacteriia; order Fusobacteriales; family Fusobacteriaceae; genus JAGNZR01. The sequence continues at coordinate 4,482 of CAMTIW010000011.1, forward strand.
CACTTATTATTATTCTTGTGGGTTCTCCCATTGTGTGAGAATCAACTGCTATTATTTGTTTAGATATTTTCATTTTCATTCCTCCTAATTTTTAATTTTAGTAATGCAACTGCTTTTTTAGCATCTAAAATGGATAACGAATTTTCTCCTACTACTTCTGTCTCTATTCCTTCTTTACTTTTATTTATGTCTACCATAGTATCCATATATTCATTTTTTACAACAAACTCAGCTTGTGTTCCTATAAAGCTTAATCCTACTAACGGTATTTTTCTTTCACCTATTTCTCTTATTGTATTTTCGTAATCAACATGACTATTTCCCCAACCATCCAATGAAAAAATAACTCCATCTGCCTCTATTCTATCCAGTAAAACAGCTGCTCTTTTTCCTACAAAACATTTTTCTTGAAATGATTGTGGTGTCCCTACTACAAGTATCCCTATTAAATTTAAATCTTTATCTTCAGAAACTATTTTTAAAATAGGATCTTTAAAATGATGCAAAGTAGTTTCTTTTGTTGATGGGCCTATTCCCATTTTGCCTCCTAATGCATAGCCCTAATAGCTCCGTCTCTATACTCGTTAGGAGATATTAAAATAGGCATGTTCATAAAATCTATAACCGAATAACCTCCCATATAACCACTGGGTTCTTCTGCGAAAACCCTTGTATCCGACATAGCTCCTTGACCTGCTACTTGTTTTAGTATGATTATTTTTTTTCCTAATTTATCTTTATTTTCTTCATAGTCATGTCTTTCATCAGCTTCATTTCCATCTTTCTTCTTTAATATATATCTTATCTCTTGGATAACTATATCTGAAAACTCATGACAGGCATTTATACACTCTCTTAGAGATTGCATTTTTTCATATACTTCAAAGTCTATATGTATTATATAATCATTTTCTTCAGGTGTTCCTGCTCTTGAGAATTTTACTTGTTCTTTTAAAATTCCATCTGATTTTCCAAACTCACAAATTTGGTTCTTTTTTTCATCGCATCCTGTTAGCATAACAGCTACTCCAGTGAGTGTATGCGTTATTCCAAATCCAATTTTTCCTAAAACTTTTGTTGAAATGGGAATAAAATCCATAATGGAATTAACATAAATATTTTTTTCATCAGGTTTTATTATTGAGATTTCAATATTTTTTATGTATTTTTTTAATTCCATATTATTATTTAAAATATTTTTATATTTCTCTTTTTTATCGATATTTAATACATTGTTTTGTAATTTTATAGTATCCTCAAATGTCACTTTCTTCACATGGAATACTTTTATACTTAGAGTATCTATATTCATAAATCTCCTTTACATCATGGTAAATAATAGTTAAAGGTGATACACTTATCACCTTTAATATATTTTATTATTTTATTTTTAATTAAACTTTTGCATGATATTCATATGGTAATGGAACTATTTTCCCTGGTGTTTGAATTGCAATTAACTCTCTTAATGTATCTTTCAAGATAGCTGTTTGCATCTCTATATTATGAGGTTCTCCAGCATTTGCTCCCATTGGAACTAATGGAGCTACTGCTCTTGGAGTTCCAGTTTGTCTTACTACTGGTGGTAAAGCTGCTATTATTATAGTAGGAATTCCCGATTCCTCTATTGCTCTCTGTACTAATACAGCAGAACGATGACAAGTTCCTCAACCAGCAGTTAAAACAACAGCGTCAACTCCCTCATCTTTTAATATTTTAGCAATAGCAGGTCCTGTTTCATTTTTAAATTTATCTTGGTTTCCTCCTCCACCCATGAATCCTATATGAGTTTCAGCTACAGATTTAAATAGTCCTGTCTCTTGTAATTCTCTTAATCTTGAAATTGGAAACATACAATTTATATCCTTATTTACATCACCATTATCATATCCACCATGAGATACCATAAGTTCTTCATCTTTTGCTGTTCCTGGTACCAATCTAAAACTAAAATCACCAGCAAAATTAAATCTTTCATCTGTTTTTAAGTGTACTCCTGATGCTGTAGCTAAGGCTATTTTCATATCTTTTAAAGCCTTTGTCACAGGAGTAAAAATTGAATTTGGTGTAATTGGTACAAATATTTCTGATTGCATGCCTTTAATTGCTTTCATCTTTATTCTCCTTTTTCTCTATATTTTTTAAATATTTTTCATCTACTTCACCTGAAATAACCTCTGGAAAACTCATCATAAATGCCACTTCCTGACCTACTTTTAATGCATAGTCTGTTATTAGCATTCTCATTGGAACTTTAAAAAATCCTAATCGCCCCTTTAAATCCATTCCCACAGCTCCATCCTCTATTTCAACTATTATACCTCTCATCTCGATAATTCTATCTCCATATTTCATATCCATAACTTCCTTTTTTACTATATTTTATAGATTAATGTTTAGGAGATCTTGTTATTTTTATTCCTAAAGTTTTTTCTATATCTTCTATATTTGATTCTTTTATATTAGGATTCCATTTTCTTTCAGATTCTAAAACTTTTTCCCCTAACATGGAAGTTTTTAACATAGAAAGAGCTCTAATTGCATCTTCTTGACACAATGTATTACATGCTAATATCTCATTTTCTATTCCATCTACTGATTTATTATTATCTACCATGTTTTTCATATATTTATTTCCTACAACTAAAGCTCCTTGAACACCTGCAAATGACATTCCTACAACCTCTATTCCTCTCATTCCAACTTGTTCAATATGACTTGCAAAATCTATATGATTATTTCCAAATCCTTCTGTAGTTACAATAGCTCCCTCTACATCTAAAGCTTCAACTATCATTCCAAGTCTTTCAGAAACATAAAACTTTTCACTATTTATTTGTGGACTTCCTACAAAAATAACTCCACATAAATCTATTTCTTCATCATTCATAGCTTCTATTACTAATGGTTCTCTAAAATAGTGTCTAGAACACTCTTTACTTGCTGGACCTATACAAGTTAATGCATGAATTCCACCATCTAATACTTCAAGTGGAGATAACATAACTGGGATATTTCCTAAATCAACATTTGGCTTACCACCTAAAACACCAACTGGTTCAACTGGTAATATTAAGTTGTCATGCATAGCCCCTTGTCCCATTATTTCTTTTATTACTACAACTTTTTTCTTTCCTGGTCTTCTAAATTGATTAAGTACCTCTTCAGAAACTATTAATTTTTCATCTGCTTCTTTTAATGCTTTTCTGATTTCTTGAGTTATTATATCACTAACTGTATGAGCAGCTAATGGACCTGGTCTTTCCATATTAGTTCCAGCTTTTATTGTAACTTGAGTTTTAATAATTATATCCCCTCTATCAGGTGACCCAGGTCTTCCCCACATAATATTATCCTCTAGTATTCCTTCTGAAGAACCAAACTCTCCTATTTGAACACCATTTTCATCTGTTCCAGTTACCATCATTACCACACCATCTAATACTCTTGTTACTCCATTTCCTATTTTGTCTTCGCCCTCTTTAGTTGCTATTGGTTGAACATCCATTATTGTTTCACTATATGTTTTATATGTTTCTGGAGTTATTATCTCTATTTTCATTCCAACAACTAAAGGATTTTTCTTAGAAGCTTCTTCCACTGCCTCTTTTCTTAAGTATAGTGTTGTTCCCTCTATTTTAGTTTCTTCTGCTAAAATTACTGTTTCAATTTTAAAATGCTTTCTAACTAAACTTCTAATTTTTTTAGCTTCTAATTTTTCAACAACTTTAACTTCTGATAAATTCTCTAATTTTTTTTCAGTGGACTTAACAATTTCAGACTTTATATTTGTATTTGTTGGTACACTTACACTTCCTTGGCTCATTAAAGGTAATTCTATGTCTATATTTTTTCCTTCTCCAATTCTAATTCTCAAAATTCCGCCATTGCACACTACTGAATTATCAGCCATAGTTACTCTTTCCTCCTCTTGTTTTTCTCCAAAATGTTTTCCATTTAATGCCGTTAGTCCTGGAACATCCATAACCAAAGTTTTTCCTAGTGCTTCTTTAATTTTTAATGTATCTGTTAAATCTACTAATAATGAATCTTGTAATTTTTCAAAATTTTCTTCAGATTCTAGATCTTTTAATTCTATAATTTCTCCAGCTATTTTATTTATTTTTAAAATAGCAAAAGCTTCTTCATTATATTCAATAATATCATTATTATTTTTTTTACTTTCAACTATCCCTTCAACCATATCTTTTGTAATTGGTGTTAAAGAATCTATTGTTTTTATTAATTTTGCACCTAAAACATTCTCTACTTTTAAGCAAGCCTCAGTTATTGTTAAAAGTCCAGAATCTTCTAAATCTGGAAATATTGCAGGATCTTCTAGATTTGCAGGTCCTAATACTGTTCCAGCTTCTGTTCTACAACAAGAAACAGCTGGTTTATCCATAACTTCTTGGATATGTTCTATAGACATTGACATAAATTTTCCTCCTAAACTTTTTTAATCTTACTTCTTCTATTTTAAATAAATAATTTAAAATTAATACTAACTTATCCTACTTTTAATTTAATCTTCTATACTCATTCTTCTAGATAGTGGATAATTAATTGTTCTAAAAATATGATCTGTTGCATGATAAACTCCTACTCCTAATTTAGGAGCACAACACATAACTGTATTTGAGCAATCATTACAATTTGACATTATTATTCTTTTAGCACCTTGAGATTTTAAGTACATAACACTTTGAGCTTGACCAGGACAGACACCAGGTGTATTACATTTTTTATTTTCTGCTACATTTTTACAAAATGTAACAGCCTTTACTTCAGAACTCATCTTCATTGCAATATCTCTAAGCCTTTCTTCATTTGCTCCACAAGCACAAACTAATAATCCTACAGGACCTTCATATCTAGGAAAAGGTATTGTAAAGATTGCTCCCCCTGATATTTTAGTAAGATAAGTTTCATCTAAGTTTCCTGCAATTCCTGTGTAAGGACCTCCGATAACTAATTCACCTAGTTCATAATTTAATTTATATTCCTTAGTTAATTCTTTTATTGAACTTCCTATTGGAAGATTAAAATAAACATTGCTAATATCTTTATTTGCAAAATCACCTACAACAGTAAAATCTTTATCAATTACTGGTTTTCTATCTTCTACAGCTCTTGTTAAATTAGCCAATGTTTCTCCATTCATAACCACACAATTCAAAGTACTAGGTAAATCTTTAGCCTCTATCCATTTATCAAAAATAGCATGAATTAAAGCTCTTTCTTCCCCCATGGGATATATATTTTTCACTTCTTTTACTTCAATGCTCTTATTGTAACCTAAGTTGTCAATCGTTTTTTTTATTTCAATAATAGCTTTTTCATTTTTCTTTTTTATTCCTATATATCCTTTAGTTGCTCCTGTAGCTTCCATTGCATATTTTATTCCCTTTACAACTAACGTTGAATCTTTTTCTAAAAATGAAACATTATGTTCTAAACTAGGTTCGCACTCAACACAATTGGCTATGATATAGCCATTTGGTATTTTTGTTTGTAATTTTATATGAGTAGGAAATCCTGCTCCTCCTGCTCCTACAATTCCTGCTTCATAGGCATATTCTGCTATGGTCTCACATTTTTTTATTTTTTTATATTCATTACTATTATTTTTGTCTTCTTGGATAAAAATAGCTTCTTTATCTATCTTTATAACTTTTCCGGTTACGCTAGAGTGAATTTTAGCACCTAATTTAACAGGATTAGCTATACATTCTCCTCTTGCTACTAACTGCCCCACTTCTACAATAGGTTCGGATGGATTTCCAACATGCATTTTTAATAAAAATTTGAACATAATAATCATCTCCAATAAATATTTTGAGCCTATGGTAACTAGACAACAATTTTAATTTTAACTTAACAGATTATCAAATACAATTTACTATATCATATTTTATTTTAAATGTTAAGCTTTTTTTTATTTGCTTATAGCACAAAAAAACCTTTTTCAGTATTAAAAACACCAAAAAAATATATAATTTCAACATTTAATCTTTTTAGAGTAAAATTTAACCTTTTAATATATAACTAACGTTATTTTATTTTTTCACATTTTTTTTTAAAATAAAAAACTTCTATAAATATTTTTTTTAGTAATCAAGAAGCTTTTCATTTTATTTATAATAATAAAGTTTTTTTTATAAAAAACAAAATTAAGTTTCATATAAATATATAATTTTCTATATTTTTTTAGATATATTTAAAATTTATATTTTGATTTATTTTTTTCACTTTAAAATTTATATTTTTTAATATTTCATTAAAATTTTTTCTAAAATTTTCATTCCTAATTCTATTTTTTCCAATGTTTCATATATAAAACTTAGTCTAATTTTAGAAGCCATTCTTCCATCTTTATAAAAGCTCATTCCTGGAAGAATAAGTACTCCATTTTCTTTACATTCATTATAAAATATCTCCCCATCAATCTTATCGGATAACTGTATCCAGAAAAAAAACTCCTTTTGGAATATGCATTATTTTTATATTTGGTATATTTAACAATAATTTTAACATAAATTTATATTTAAACTTAAAAATTTTCCTCATTTTTCTCATATGTTTTTCTAAGTATCCCTCTTTTAAAAAAATCTCTAAAATCTTTTGATTTAATCCAGATGTTGTTGTATCTAAACTATATTTAATCAATATCATTTTTTCTAAAAGTTTAGGTGGTATTATCATTACTGCCATCCCTATTCCAGGCATTATAGTCTTAGAAAAAGTTCTTATATATATAACTCTTTCTTTCCCAACTCTATCTATAACTTTATGGGATTTTTGTATCAGGAATAATAGGCATTTTTTATAATGATTTTACAATTTTAAGTTTTTCAAAAGAAATTTATTTAGGATTTGGAAATATGAATGAAATTTTTCTTCTGTCTCTTCTCACTGGTGGATTGGCCGCCATGGTTACGAAAGCTGGTGGAATAGAGTGGATAGTTCAAAAAGTTGAAAAAAGTATAAAAGGTAAAAAAAGTGCTGATTTTGGCATAGGAATTCTTGTTTCTTTAACTGATTTAGCGGTTGCTAATAATACCGTTGCCATAATTATTAATGGATCTATAGCTAAAAAAATATCACTTAAACATAATTTAGATAAAAGACGAGTTGCTGGAATACTTGGTATTTTTTCCATATTATAAAATATTCTTAAAAAATAAATTATAAAAATTTTTTTTATTCAATAAATATATATACTTGACTACGATACTTTTTATTGATACAATTTAAAACAATATAATTTATATAGAAACAATAAAGGGGATGAAAAGTATGAGGTTTAGTAAATACTATGTAAAAACTCTCAAAGAAACTCCTAAGGAAGCTGAAGTTATTAGTCATATCCTTATGATGAGAGCTGGAATGATCAAAAAATTAGCAAGTGGGATATATTCTTATTTACCATTAGGATATAAGGCACTTCGTAAAGTTGAAAAAATAGTTAGAGAAGAAATGGATAGAGCAGGATCTCAAGAAATTTTCATGCCTGTGCTTCAGCCAGCTGAACTTTGGAAAGAAAGTGGTAGATGGAATGTTATGGGACCTGAAATGGTTAGATTGAAAGACAGACATCAAAGAGATTTCGTTCTTGGCCCAACTCATGAGGAAGTTATTACTGATATAATAAGAAATGATATTTCTTCGTATAAATCTTTACCTATCAGTCTTTATCAAATTCAAACTAAAGTTAGAGATGAAAGAAGACCTAGATTTGGACTTATGAGATGTAGAGAATTTTTAATGAAAGATGCTTATTCTTTTCATGCTTCTTATGAATGTTTAGATAAAGAATTTGAAAATATGAAAGCTGCTTACTCTAGAATTTTTGAAAGATGTGGACTTACATTTAGACCAGTAGAAGCTGATTCTGGTGCTATTGGTGGTAGTGGTTCTCAAGAGTTCCATGTTCTTGCTGATTCTGGTGAGGATGAAATTATATTCTGTGATTCTTGCGACTATGCTGCAAATGTTGAAACTGCTAAAAGTAAAATTTTAAATGCAGAACCTATGGAATTAAAAAAACCATTTATGATGCATACTCCAAATATTGCTAGAATTGAAGATGTTGTTAACTTCTTAAAGATACCTGCTAACAGAACTGTAAAAGCAATGATGTATAAAGATATGGTTACTGATGAAATTTATATGGTTCTTATCAGAGGGGATTTTGAGGTTAATGAAACTAAACTTAAAAATATTATAGATACCTTAGATGTTATTATGTTAACAGATGAAGAATTAAACAATTTAGACTTAATTAAAGGCTTCATTGGTCCTTATGGAACTGATTTAAAATCAAAAAATATTAAAGTTATAGTTGATCCTAGTGTTGTTTCCATTCCTAATCACACTGCTGGTGGAAACCAACTTGATATGCACTATATAGATGTTAATTATGGTGTGGATTATACTGCTGATATTGTTGCTGATATTAAAAATGTTAGAGAAGGAGAAACATGTTCTAAATGTGGTGGAACTTTAAAATCTGCCAGAGGAATAGAATGTGGACATGTATTTAAATTAGGTACTAAATATTCTGAAGCTTTAAAAGCAACTTATTTAGATGAACTTGGTGCTACTAAAACTATGATTATGGGATGTTATGGAGTTGGAGTTTCTAGAACTATGGCTTCTTCTATAGAGCAAAATAACGATGCTAATGGTATTATTTGGCCATCAGCTATTGCTCCTTTTGTAGTAGATGTTATTCCTGCAACTATTAAAGATGCAACTCAAATGGAAGTAGCAGAAGAAATTTATAACGCTTTAAATGCTGCTAATATTGATGTTATGATAGATGATAGAGATGAAAGAACTGGATTTAAATTTAAAGATGCTGATTTAATTGGATTCCCATTTAAAATTGTTTCTGGAAAAAGAGCCAATGAAGGAATAGTTGAGCTTAAAATAAGAAGAACTGGTGAAACATTAGAAGTTAATAAAGTAGATATAGTCTCTACAATTATAGAATTAATGAAAAAGTATTAAATTTTTAGAAGTGAAGTTTCTTCACTTCTTTTTTTATAATTTTCATTTTAAATATTAAATAACACTTTTTTTCTATTTAAGTTCGTTTATTTGTATATAATCTTGACTACAAACATTTTTATTGATACAATTTAATATAGTTTATACAAATGATAGGGAGATGAATAGAATGAGATTTAGTAAATACTACGTAAAAACTCTCAAAGAAACTCCTAAGGAAGCTGAAGTTATTAGCCATATCCTTATGATGAGAGCTGGAATGATTAAAAAATTAGCAAGTGGAATATATTCTTATTTACCATTAGGATATAAGGCACTTCGTAAAGTTGAAAAAATAGTTAGAGAAGAAATGGATAGAGCAGGATCTCAAGAAATTTTCATGCCTGTGCTTCAGCCAGCTGAACTTTGGAAAGAAAGTGGTAGATGGAATGTTATGGGACCTGAAATGGTTAGATTGAAAGACAGACATCAAAGAGATTTCGTTCTTGGCCCAACTCATGAGGAAGTTATTACTGATATAATAAGAAATGATATTTCTTCGTATAAATCTTTACCTATCAGTCTTTATCAAATTCAAACTAAAGTTAGAGATGAAAGAAGACCTAGATTTGGACTTATGAGATGTAGAGAATTTTTAATGGAAGATGGTTATTCTTTTCATGCTAATACTCAATGTTTAGATAAAGAATTTGAAAATATAAAAGCTGGTTATTCTAGAATCTTTGAAAGATGTGGACTTACATTTAGAATAGTTGAAGCTGATTCTGGAGCTATTGGTGGAAGTGGTTCTCAAGAGTTCCATGTTCTTGCTGAATCTGGAGAAGATGAAATCATTTTCTGTGAATCTTGTAATTATGCTGCAAATGTCGAAACTGCTAAAAGTGAAGTTTCAAATGCAGAACCTATGGAATTAAAAAAACCATTTATGATGCATACTCCAAATGTTGCTAAAATTGATGATGTTGTTAACTTCTTAAAGATACCTGCTAATAGAACTGTAAAAGCAATGATGTATAAAGATATGGTTACTGACGAAGTATACATGGTACTTATCAGAGGTGATTTTGAAGTTAATGAAACCAAACTTAAAAATGTAATCAATACCTTAGATGTTACTATGTTAAATGATGAAGAGTTAAATAATTTAGATTTAATTAAAGGGTTCATAGGTCCTTATGGAACTGATTTAAAATCAAAAAATATCAAAGTTATAGTTGATCCAAGTGTTGTTTCTATCCCTAACCATACTGCTGGTGGAAACCAACTTGATATGCACTATATAGATGTTAATTATGGTGTGGACTATACTGCTGATATTGTTGCTGATATTAGAAATGTAAAAAAAGGTGAAACATGTTCTAAATGTGGTGGAACTTTAAGTTCTGCTAGAGGAATAGAATGTGGACATATATTTAAATTAGGAACTAAATATTCTGAAGCTTTAAAAGCAACATATTTAGATGAAAATGGAATCAGTCAAACTATGGTTATGGGATGTTATGGTGTAGGAGTTTCTAGAACTTTAGCTTCTTCAGTAGAACAAAACAATGATGCCAATGGAATTATTTGGCCATCAGCTATTGCTCCTTTTGTAGTAGATGTTATTCCTGCAACTATTAAAGATGCAACTCAAATGGAAGTAGCAGAAGAAATTTATAACGCTTTAAATGCTGCTAATATTGATGTTATGATAGATGATAGAGATGAAAGAACTGGATTTAAATTTAAAGATGCTGATTTAATTGGATTCCCATTTAAAGTAGTTTCTGGAAAAAGAGCCAATGAAGGAATAGTTGAACTTAAAATAAGAAGAACTGGTGAAACATTAGAAGTTAATAAAGTAGATATAGTTTCTACTATTAAAGAATTAATGAAAAAATATTAGAAATAACAATGATGAAAAGTGAGGAATATCAAAAAATTTTTTTTGATTAACCCTCACTTTTTTTATAATTTATATGCAGCTATTATAAATATATTTAGCTACTGCTACATCAAAAATTGCGTTCCCTGTTGATTTAAAAAAAGTTATATCTTCTTTTTCTCTTTTAAAACCATTCTTTATAATAGAAGATATTTCTTTAAATCCCATACCTTCTATCAAATCACCACTTTCTAAAACTGCAGCTTCTGTATCTACAGCAATAATTTTATATTCTTTCAACAACTCATGAGGAATTTCATTCATTTCCTTTGTATATGAGCCTATTCCATTTATATGACAACCTTTTTTTACTTTTCTATAATCAAAAACGGGTTTTTTACTTGTGGTTATAGTTGTTATTATATCAGCATCTTCAATACATTCATTAGTATTTTCCAATATCTCGAAAATTATATTTTTATAAATTTTTGAAAGTTTATTTACTAGCTCTAAACTTTTAGATACATCTAAATCAAAAATTTTAATTTTTTTCAAATCCCTTACAAATAATGCACCTTTAATTTGTTGTTCAGCTTGTCCTCCTGCACCAATAACTACCATTATTTCTGATTCTTTATTGGATAGATATTTTATTCCAATAGCACCAATTCCACCAGTTCTTATTTGTGTCAAAAATGTCCCATCCATAACACTTATAACCTCTCCTGTTTTATCATCTAAAAGTATCATTTCTCCTAAAACAACATCTTTATTTTGTGAAATGTTATTTGGAAAAACTGATACAATCTTTATCCCTAATGATTGCATATCTGGAACATATGCTGGCATGAATAAAGTTGTTCCATTATTTTCTTTTATTGAAATATGAGTTCTAAGTGGTGATATCGTAGCCTTATTTTCATAAGCAATCAAAGATTTTTCAATAGTTTCTATAATTCCATCCATGGTTATTTTTTCTTCAAAATCATTTTTTTTTAAAATCAACATTTTTCCCCTCTCATAAATAAATTTTTTTATTATTTTTTAATTAAATTAATATATATTTATAGTAACATATTTTAATTTTTAATAAAACTAAAACATACAACAATATTTTTTTAATAAAAATAAGATTGAATCTTACCTAGAAACTTAATCTTCTTTATTTTATAGAAAATTTTTCTACTCTATGTTATAATTAAGTAAAATAAAAACTAACATATAGTTTATATATAATGTATTAGGAGGATTAATTATGGAAAGAAAAGTAAGAACTAGAATAGCCCCGTCCCCCACTGGAGACCCTCATGTTGGAACTGCTTATATAGCTCTTTTCAATATTGCATTTGCTCATGTAAATGGTGGAGAATTCATACTTAGAATAGAAGATACCGATCAAAATAGATACACCGAAGGTTCTGAACAAGTAATCTTTGATACACTTGGGTGGTTAGGTTTAGATTGGAAAGAAGGTCCTGATATTGGTGGTGAATATGGTCCGTATAGACAATCTGAAAGATTTCATATATACGGAGATTATGCTAAAAAATTAGTTGAAGATGGAGAAGCTTACTATTGTTTCTGTTCAGAAGAAAGATTAACTAATCTGAGAGATAGACAAAAGGCTATGGGGAAAGCTCCTGGTTATGATGGTCACTGTAGATCTCTTTCTAAAGAGGAAGTTGATGCTAAACTTGCAGCTGGAGAAGAATATGTAATTAGACTTAGAATGCCTTATGATGGTACAACTGTTATTCACGATAGACTTAGAGGAGATATTGTCTTTGATAATGATAAAATTGATGATCAAGTTCTTTTAAAAGGTGATGGTTTCCCAACTTATCATTTAGCAAATGTAGTAGATGACCATTTAATGGGAATTACTCATGTAATTAGAGCTGAGGAATGGATTCCTTCTACACCTAAACATATTCAACTTTATAGAGCATTTAAATGGGAAGCACCTGAATTTATTCATATGCCTCTTTTAAGAAATAGTGATAAAACAAAAATATCTAAAAGAAAAAATCCAGTTTCTCTTATTTGGTATAAAAATGAAGGATACTTAAAAGAAGGACTTATTAACTTCTTAGGATTAATGGGTTATTCTTTTGGAGAAAATAAAGAGATATTCACTCTTGATGAATTTAAAGAAAATTTCAATATTGATAGAGTTGCTCTTGGAGGTCCAGTTTTTGACTTAGTTAAATTAGGATGGGTTAACAATCAACATATGAGACTTAAAGACTTAAAAGAACTAACTGACCTATCTCTTCCATTTTTTAGAGAATGTGGATATATTGGAGAAACAGTTACTGAAAAAGAATACTCAACTTTAACTAAAATAGTTGAATTACAAAGAGAATTTTGTACAACTTTAAAAGAAATAGCTACAACTTCAGAAGTATATTTCAAAGATGAATTCTCTCTTCCTGAAATTACTCCTGAAATGGATAAAAAAGAAATTAAAAGTACAGAAAGATTATATACTGCTATAAAAGATGAAATAGGTAAAAAATCAATTGAACTTTTTGCTGAAAAAATCAAAAATTTCCCAACTGATGAAATATCTCTAGAAGAAGCTAAAGCTACTTTACATGCAACTCTTGATGAAATTGGAGAGGGTCCTGGAAAAGTTTATATGCCTTTAAGAGCAGTTTTAACTGGTTTAACTAAAGGTGCTGATCTTTATAACCTAGTATTTATTATAGGTAGAGATAGAACATTAGCTAGAATAAATAGCATGATAAAAAAATATAATATTTAATTAAAAAAATCTTAGTCTAAAAAAAGACTAAGGTTTTTTTATTTCAGAAAATATTCATGAGATTTTTCTTCTAAAAATTTAAAATTACAACATCTTTCCCATAAGAAACTTTTTTCTTGTTTATTTATTATTTCAAAATAAAGTTTATTTGCATTTTTATAGATAATATATTCATTTTTCTTTTCATTACACCAAGAAATTTGATTTTCCAACAATAATTTATATTTTTCATCTTTTTCCAATGAAATATTTAATTCTTTATAAAATTCTTTTCTTATTGGAAACATATTATTCAAATTTATAGCTCCTAATTTTCCTTCTTTAATTTTTATAAAATCAATCTTATTCTTCATTATCAAATGTTTCGGTTTAGGAGATGTTAAAGGGACAACATAATCTAATTCATTTATATTTAGAACTATTCCTAAATGTGGTCTTTTTTCTTTATTATTTAATACATCCATAATTCTTTCATCATATTTTCTCAAAAACAACATATAATTAATATCTATTTCATAGAATTTCATTTCGCCTCCTTAATTTTAAACAAAAAGAAGAGTGCATATTCACTCTTCTTTTCTCACCCTATCATATAGATAGAGTATATAACTTTTTTCATTCTCACTTATGGTAGAGTACACCGCTTTTTTCATTCTCACTTATGGTAGAGTACACCGCTTTTTTCATTCTCACTTGTGGTAGAGTACACCGCTTTTTATTAATTCTATTATACTTTTTTTTAATAGTATTGTCAAATTTTTAATTATTTTATCCAATCTTTTGTGTGAATAAAAAATGATAATGTCTTAAAATGTTTTAGAATATAATCTTGAAGAAATAAATCTTCATCTATCAATTTTAATAACTTGTTTACCTAAAAACGTGATTTAATTTTATGTGTAATAGGTATCTCTCTATGAAGTTTAATATTTAGAAGTCCAATTTTAGGAACTTTAAGCTTTTTATTTTCAAATCTAACATTATTATTAACACAATTAATTGTATACAAATCTAGTACATCCAAAAGTCTTTTGGACTAGAATTTCTTGTTCTTTATTAGGTTGTATTCTATACTTGTAAAGCTTTATTATACTTCATTTTGATTCACCACCTATTCACCTTGATCTTGAATATATTTTTCTACTACTTCAATTGGTGCTCCTCCAACAGTTAGTAAAAGAAAGCTCCTGGACCAAAAAAAATCTTTCCAAAGATATTGTTTTATATTAGGAAATTCTTTTTTTATTAATCGGCTAGAAGCACTTTTGTAAGCATTAATAAATTTTGAAAGTTCTGTTTTTGGATGTGCTTTAATCAAAATTTGAATATGATCTTTATCATGCTCAAATTCTACTAAAGTTATTTTATATGGCTCACCTATTCTTTCAAACATTTGTTTCAATCGCTCTGAAACAGTATCATCAATAACTTTTCTACGATATTTCACACAGAAAACGATATGATACTTTAGACTAAAGACCGAATGTTGATTAGTATCTAAAATCATTTTTACACCAACCTTTTATTAGTTTTTACTGATATGGAAATTATACCATTTTTATCTATAAAATTCAATGAAAAGATAAAAAATAAGCGATTCATCTCACCACCTATAGAGGTGGGAGAATTCTCACCCTAACATTGTTAAAAATTGGGTAACTACTATTTAACTATTTTTTTATTTTATAAATTTCTCTTCTATGTCCTATCTCAAAAATAAATATTGTAACTACATCATCATTAATTTCTGCAAACAATCTATAATCTCCTATTCTATATCTCCAAATCCCTTTTAAATTACCTGTTAATGCCTTCCCATGTATTCTAGGATTATCGGTATATTCTAAATTTTTTTGTATCCAATTTTTTATAAGTCTTAAAACTTGCTTATCTAATTTTTGCAATATTTTTACAGTACTTTCTCTAAACTCAACTTTATAAGTCATTATTCAACTCCAAGACTTTTCCAAACATCCTCACTTGGTATAGATTTTTCTTTTTCACTTTTTTCTCTAGCTTCCATTATCATTTTTTCATCTAATAATAAATTATCTTCAAGCTTTTCAAAAATAGCATTTCTTACAAATTCTGATAGACTAATGTTGTTTATTTTAGTATAGTTTTTAAGTAGTATTTCCTCTCGGTCATCTAATCTTAAAGATATAGTTTTCATAAAAAACCTCCTTATGTATTACTTGTAATACATATTAGCATATTATTATTCTAATTACAAGGTTTTTTAAACATATTAAAAATTGTACACATTTTTAGTTCAATTCCATTTTTTGATATGATACCCATAGACTATTAAGTCTTTATCTACTTCAAGGTTACAACTATCACATGAATAGATTCTAGTTGATAATGAAAGTTCTGTTTTTACATTGCCACAACATGAACAAGTTTTAGATGATGGAAACCATTTATCAATTTTAATAACTTGTTTACCTAAAAACATTGCTTTGTATTGAAGCATTGAAGTAAACATACCCCAGCCATTATCTGAAACTGATTTTCCTAGATTAAGAGATTGACTCATATTTTTCATCTTCAAATCTTCAAGAATATATTGTTTTATATTAGGAAATTCTTTTTTTATTAATCGGCTAGAAGTACTTTTATAAGCATTAATAAATTTTGAAAGTTCTGTTTTTGGATGTGCTTTAATCAAAATGTGAATATGATCTTTATCATGCTCAAATTCTACTAAAGTTATTTTATATGGCTCACCAACTATAGAGGTGGGGAATTCTCACCCTAACATTGTTAAAGCCCTTGCAGTTCTTCCATTTCCATCAAAAAATGGATGTATATACAAAAAAATAAATTGAATTATAGAAGATTTTATAAATATTATTTTCTTCAGTAACATATACAATCTCATGGCCTATATTTTTTAATATAACTGTGTCATTTCTATATCTTTCACTTATATTAACATCTTCTAAAGTTCCATCAGTTATGATATTATAAAGCTCTATTATCAATTCATCACTAATCAATACATCATTATTTTTATCAATAAATTGTAAGGCATACTTAAAAATATCCACTATTTATTCTTATCCAGTTCTAATTTTTTCCATTTCCTAATTTTTGTTCTAAATGTTCCAAATGGAGCAACAGTATTTATATGAATAAATTTATATACTTCCCAAACTGCATTTTTAGTAGCTTCATCTGCCCACTCTCTTTGATGTGGAGTAAATCATTCATCTTCAGTCATATTATCTATCATATGATATATATTTCCTATATTTTTACTCAGAATTTCTTTAAGTTTCAACAATGATAAGTTAGTATATTCATTTGTAAACCATTGATATAAATCTCCTAATTGATTCCATTTGAATTTATCGCATGGTGTTTTTTCTTGATATGCTAAATTTTCTGCAGATGTTCTATCTACTTCTAAATTTTTTTTATTTTTTAATTTATTAGGAATATCATCAAATTCATCTATATATTTTTTATAAGATTTTTCAATTTCTTTTTTTAATTCGTCTTTGCTTTTATAAATTTTCATAGCTTTAACCTCATTTATTTCACAAAATGACAAGCACATAAGTAATCTGGGCTTATTTCTTTAAGTTCTGGTTCTTCTGCTATACATATCTCCTGAACTACAGAACATCTAGTTCTAAATCTACATCCTGATGGAGGATTTATTGGACTTGGAATTTCACCTTCCAATTTAATTCCTTTTTTAGTTGCTTCATAATGTGGATCTGCTATTGGTATTGCTGACATTAAAGCTTTTGTATAAGGATGTTTAGGTTCATAAAAAAGTTTTTTACTATCACCTATCTCAACTAATTTTCCAAGATACATAACTCCAACTTTATCTGAAATATGTTTTACCATGGATAAATCATGAGCAATAAATAAATATGTAAGACCTAATTCTTTTTGTAATCTTATAAGTAAATTTACCACTTGAGCTTGAATAGAAACATCAAGAGCTGATATAGGTTCGTCACATACTATAAACTCAGGATTTATTGCAAGTGCCCTAGCTATACCTATTCTTTGTCTTTGTCCCCCTGAAAATTCATGTGGGAATCTACTGGCGTGTTCTCTATTTAATCCTACTAATTTTAAAAGTCTTTGAATCTCTTTAACCCTCTCTTGACCTTTGCTCATTCCAAATATATCTAGTCCCTCTGCTATAATATCTCCAACAGTCATTCTTGGATTTAAAGAAGCATAGGGGTCTTGGAAAATAATTTGCATCTGCTTTCTAAGCTTCTTTCTTTCCTCACCTTTTATATCATTTATTTTTTGACCTTTAAAAAATATCTCACCGTCTGTTAAATCATATAGACCTAAAACTGTTCTTCCACAAGTAGTTTTTCCACAACCAGATTCTCCTACAAGACCTAAAGTTTCACCTTTTTTTAATTTAAAGCTTACTCCATCCACTGCTTTTAAAGCTTTTCCTCCGTCTACTATAAAATGTTTCTTTAAATTTTTAATTTCTAATAGAATTTCACTCATTTTATTCCCCCTTTAACTCCAATGGTTTTTCTATCTTAGGAGCCAATTCATGTTGCAACCAGCATTTTACTTTTTGATGTTCACTTATTGCTACTATTTCTGGAGCCTCTTCTTTACAAATCTCCATACAATATTCACATCTTGCAGCAAAAGCACAACCAGTTGGTGGTTTTAACAAATCTGGTGGAGTTCCTTTTAATGAATAAAGTATTGCTTTATTTTCTATTCCTAGTCTTGGAACGCTTTTTAATAAAGCCCATGTATAAGGATGCTTTGGATTATAAAAAATCTCGTCTGTTGTTCCTTTTTCTACTATCTCCCCTGCATACATTACATGAACTCTATCTGCAACTCCTGCTACAACCCCCAAATCATGGGTTACTAAAACAACAGCAGTACCAAGTCTCATCTGTAATTCTTTTATCAGCTCCATAATTTGAGCTTGAATTGTTACATCTAATGCAGTTGTAGGTTCATCTGCTATAAGCACTTCCGGGTTACATGAAAGAGCTATCGCTATCATTACCCTCTGTCTCATTCCACCAGATAATTCATGTGGAAATTGGTTTATTCTTTTTTCAGGATTGGAAACATTTACCAATCTAAGCATTTCCACAGCTTGAGCTAAAGCTTCTTTCTTACTCATATTTTTATGAATCATTAAGCTTTCCCCTATTTGATGTCCTATTTTCATAGTGGGATTTAATGAAGTCATAGGGTCTTGAAAAATCATAGCAATTTTCCCACCTCTTAACTCTTTTAATTTTTTCCCTGTAAATTTTAGAGCATTTTCACCTCTGAAATTTATCTCAGCATTTTCTGGTATCACAGTATTATTTTCTGGTAAAAGTCTCATTATTGATTTTGCAGTTACTGTTTTCCCACAGCCAGATTCTCCTACAATAGCCAATGTTTCCCCTTTTAAAAGATGAAAATCTACACCTCTCACTGCTTGAACTTGACCAGCATAGGTATTAAATCCAACTTTTAAATTTTTTATATCAATTATTTTATCCATTATTTTCTCCTTTTTTCATTATTGTCTCAATTTTGGATCTAAGGCATCTCTAAGTCCATCACCTAATAAACTAAAAGCCAGCATTGTTATTGCTATCATAATTGATGGAAAAAATAACTGATAAGGATAAAACATCAAGTTTTCTCTAGCTGATGAAGCAAGTGCACCCCAACTTGTTTCTGGTGCTTGTACTCCAAGCCCTATAAAACTCAAGAAAGCTTCAGCAAAAATTAAGCCCGGTATACTAAAAGTTATCCCTACAATAATTACCCCTAATGTGTTAGGAATTAAATGTTTAATTATTATTCTCATGGGACTAGCTCCTAGTGCTATTGCAGCAGTTATAAAATCCTGTTCTTTAAGCTGAAATACCTGACCCCTTACCACCCTAGCAGAACCTGTCCAACCTGTAAGAGTTAGTGCTAAAATTAAAGAAAACATCCCAGCTCCTAAATAAAGAGATAAAATAATAACCATAACAAGATATGGAATACTTACAAGAAGTTCTACAAATCTCATCATATAATGGTCTACTTTCCCACCGAAATATCCAGCAATTCCACCATAAAGACAACCTATAACTACATTTGTAAAAGTACCAATAATACCAATTAATATTGAAATTCTTCCCCCTATCCAAACTCTTGTGAAAAGGTCTCTCCCTAAGGAATCTGTTCCAAACCAATGTTGTAAACTTGGCTTTTTATTTATCATGGTAGAATTTGTAGTTTCATGTGCATACCCACTTATCATAGGACCTATAATTGTCATAATAATTATAAAAATTAATATAAATAAAGATATTGTAGCAATTTTATTTTTTTTAAGTCTTCTCCATGCATCTTGCCAATAAGTCATGCTCGGTCTCATTATTTTTTCAGCATCGTGATCTTCGCAACCAATTATTTTAAATTTTTCTATATTAACCATTCTATTTTCATCTCCTTTTTTATTTTTTCCCTTTAAAAACTCTAATTCTTGGATCAATAAAACCATATAAAATATCCACAATTAGTAAAGATAAAATATAGAAAGCATTTAACATAATTGTCTGTCCTAGTATCATGGTAAAATCCCTGTTGTTTATTGCAGATACATAAACTTGTCCAAAACCAGGAATACCAAAAATTGATTCTATAACAAAAGACCCTACAAAAACCCCAGCAATTTGTGGACCAAGTATTGTAATTGAAGGAAGTATAGCATTTCTAATTACATGTTTCCATGCTAATGCTATCCCTGTTACACCTTTTGCTTTAGCAGTTAATATATAGTCTTGATTTAAAACATCTAGTACACTGGCTCTTAAATATCTAGCATAAATTGCAATAGAACCACCACATAATGCAAGCATTGGTAAAACTGAGTATTTAAATTGACCAGGTCCTTGAGTCCAACCTACTGTTGGAAGGAGTCTATATTTCACAGTAAAAAGCCATTGTAAGCATGAAGCTAATACGAAACTAGGTATTGATATTCCTAAAATAGCGATAAACATAATTAAATAATCTGGCCATCTATTTCTTTTATATGCAGCAACTACTCCTAAAATCATTCCAGTTGTAACACCAAAAGCAAGTGCTCTTATATTAATTTTTGCTGATATTGGAGCAGATTCCAGTATCATATCCTTTACATTTCTTCCCATGAAAACTAAAGAAACCCCCATATCTCCATGAAGTAAAAGATTTTTCATATAATTAAAATATTGTATAATAAGTGGCTGATCAAGCCCATATTTAGCATAGAAATTTAA
Organism: uncultured Fusobacteriaceae bacterium; assembly: GCA_947072665.1. GTDB lineage: Bacteria > Fusobacteriota > Fusobacteriia > Fusobacteriales > Fusobacteriaceae > JAGNZR01. The sequence goes on from CAMTIW010000011.1 coordinate 25,399, forward strand.
CTTCACTTGTTCTGGAAGATTTCTAGCCATTGAAGATAATGGGTCACCTGGAACTAAACGAATGATAAAAAATACAATAGTTATTATTAAAAGTAAAGTTAATCCCATGGCAATAATTCTTTTTAATATATATCTTAACATTTTTTTCCTCCTAGCAGTCTCAAAATTTTTAAAAATAGAGGAACATAAATTTAATGTTCCTCCATATTTAATCTAGTTACTTTTTTCTTCCATATATACACCTTTGTAATTATATGGAGAAACTGCAGGTGGATTATACCCTTTTACATATTTTCTAATGAAAGTTGATTGCATTCTATATAATGTAGGAGCTATTACTGCTTGATCTGCAACTAATAGTTTTTCAGCAGCTTTAAAATATTCCAATCTTTTAGCTTGATCCATTGTGTTTGAAGCTTGATCAATTAAAGCATCATAAGCCGGGTCTTTCCATCCATTTTTTACAATTCCAGCAGTTGATACCCACATATCTAAGAAAGTATTGGGGTCATTATAGTCTCCAGTCCATGCTTGACCACCCATTTCATAATCTAACTCGTCATTTCTTTTTTGATATACTGCCCATTCAGTAAATTCAGCTTTAATTTCCACACCTAGATTTTTTTTATACATTTGTTGCAAATATTCAGCATATTTTCTAGCCCAATCATCTGTTCCAGAAGATAAAAATTTTACAGTAACTTGAGAAGGATCTTCTGGTAATCCAAGTTCTTTTAGTCCTTCTTTTAATAGTTCTACTGGGTTAATTCCTGAATCTTTTTCCACTTTTAATGGCTCAGGTACTAATTCTCTATAATCTTTTCCACCTATTTGGATTCCTTGTGCAACCCATCCATAAGCTGGTTCAAATCTACCATTGAATATAACTTGGTTTAACTCTTCTCTATTTATAGCTAAACTAAAAGCTTTTCTCACTTTTATATTTTTAAAATACTTACTTGTTGTATTATATGTTGTATAATTAGTCCCCATGGCTGATTTAGATATAAAATTAAAATTCCCCATTTCTTTAAATTTTTCCATCCATTCAGGTTTAGATACACCACCTAAATCAACTTGTCCATTTAACAATAAATTCATTCTTGCATTTTCATCTCTTACAATGGAGAAATTCATCTTATCCAATTTAATATTATCTTTATCCCAATATGTTGGATTTTTTTCAAAAGTTACTTTATTATTATGTACCCATTCTTTTAATATAAATGGACCATTAGAAATTAATGTATCAGCTTCTGAACCATATCTATCTCCTGCTTTTTCAATGATATCTTTTCTTTGTGGAAACATTACTTTAAAATAGCCAAGCTCTAAAAAATATGCAGTTGGCTTTGCAAGAGTTATCTCTAAAATATAGTCATCTAAAGCCTTTATTCCTACCTCTTCCGCTGTTATTTTCCCTGCATTATAGGCATCTGCACCTTTGATAGGAGACATTAAAAAAGCATAAGGAGAACCTGTTTCTGGATTTAAAGTTCTAAGCATACCATAAACATAGTCATTTGCTGTAACTTTTTGTCCATCTGTCCAAACTGACTCTTCTCTAAGTTTAAACGTATAAGTTAATCCATCTGGAGAAATAGTCCATTCTTTAGCTCCTGCTGGAACTATTTTTTCACTTCCATCTGTTTGAACCTCTGAGTTTATAAGTCCTTCATTGTTTAGTGCAATTATTGACGAAGAATAACTATCTGAAGCTTTAGATATATCCAATGTTTTAGGTTCAGCTCCCAAAAAAGAATTAAACTCCTGTGGAATTTTTTTCTCAGTTGCTATACCTCCACTAGATTCTTTACTTTCCTTACTTTCTCCACAACCTGTGAAGATTAAAGACATTGCTAGAGCCAAATACATAAATTTTTTCATTTTTTCCTCCTATCATTATTTTTAAAAAACCACTATGTTCGTATTATATACTTTTATAACTAAAATTTCAACTTATTATACATATATTTTTATGTCATATATTTTATAAATTAAATAGTTTAATAAAATATAAAGTTGCTCCTTAAATTTCAGACTATTAATTTATCTTTTCTTCCTTACTCTATATCGCCACAACCAACTAAAATTAGAGATGTCATTAAAACAAAATACATAATTTTTTTCATTTAACCTCCCTGTTATAAAAAAATATAAACATAATTATTTAAATTTTATGATACAATAAAACTAACAATAACTTATCATTAATTATTAGGATGGAAACTATGAAACAGTCAATAAAAGATTTATCTAAAATAATCTCAGTTTTAATAATGTTTCTTATTATCTATTTTTCTCATCAACCTGGGAATTTATCTCTACAACAATCAAATTTTTTTCTGAAATATTTTAGTTGTATTTTTGAATTTTTAAAAATAGATATTAGGAAATTTGCACATTTTTTTATTTACCTATGTCTTGGTTTTTTCTTAATGCTCAGTAAAAATAAAATAACTAAAAAGAATAGTTTCGGAACAATGTTTTTTATTTTTTTATTTGCTTGTACCGATGAATATCACCAATCATTTATTCCCGGTCGTGCAAGACAATTTAAAGACGTTTTAATCGATACTTTAGGTGGAATGACTGGTTCTATTACATTAATAATATCATTATATTGTAATACAAAATAAAAAGAGATTATCCTTTTCCGATAATCTCTTTTTCATATAAATATATATTTATTTATTCTAATCGCTCACATTAAATCTGAATATAATTTCAATTTATTTATTTTACCATTGTATAAATATGTTAGCTTTATAGAATCTTCATCATTTGATAAAATTCTAAGTACTCTTTTTTGCTTCTTTTCCAATTTCACTATTTTATTTTTTTCTGAATTATCATAGTTACACCTAACATAAACTACTCCTTCTAATCCATTAATTAATGTTATTTCATAATGATTTTCTTCTATTTTTTTTATCACACTAGTATCACTTGAAATAACACTCACACTAACTTCTAAAGGAATAACTACTTCTTTAGAAATTAAAATTTTATAATTCAAAATATAAAAAAAGAATAATATTAAGAATATATATTTCCTCATTCTCACCATCTCCCATTTTTTCAAATCCTATCTATATTGTTAAATATATTCTTATTTTCTATCAAGATTCCTTTATATAACTGTAATTTTATTGGTTACTTTTGATAACATAAAAACAAAGATTTATAATAATATTATTATAAATATATATAAATATTCAATTTGAAAATATATAGTTAAATTAGTAATCACTTGTATTAATTAACTAACATTTTTTTACGATATAATTTTAAAATATTATGATATTTAACCTCAAAAATTCTTATCCAATAAATTTTAAAAAAAATTCTTATCACTTGACTTAAAAAACTTGTTATAGTACAATTAAGACACAAATAAAACAAAAATAAATAGGTGTTATTAACTTAATAGAGGAAGTTGGGTGTGAATCCCACACAGCGAAAGCTACTGTATAGTGGACAAAATCACAAATATGTCACTGGGAAACTGGGAAGGCGTGAGAGTAGGATGAAACTAAGTCAGGAGACTTACCATTTTATATATAATAAAATGTGCTATTTTTATAATAGCTAAAAAGTCCACTCTATTTTTTGTGGACTTTTTTTTGTTTTTAAATTTTAGGAGGTGATTTTATAGAATTTTATACTGTAGAAGGGGTCTGTACTAAAAAAATAGGTCTCGATATTTGTGAGGAAAAAATAAAAGACATCAAATTTTTTGGTATGTGTGATGGAGATACACAAGTTTTTGAAATTTTTTTAAAAGGAATGAATGTAAAAGAAGTTATAGAGAAATTTTCTCATATTCAGTGCAAAGAGAGGAAAACTTCTTGTATAGGTGAACTTTGTAAAATTTTATTACATTATTATTAGATTGATTAAAAAAAGGGGGAACAAAGTGTTAAAAAAAATAAGTTTATTAGCTTTAATTATTAGTTCTAGTTTGTTAGCAGAAAATATAAAACAAATAAGACTTCAGGAAAGTGTAATTTCAACAGAAAACTTCGAAACAAATGTAAGGGATACACCATCAAATATTTCTGTAGTAACAAAAGATGAGATTGAAAAAACAGGGGCTAAAGATTTAGTAGATGCTCTTAGAAATGTTCCTGGTTTAAGTGTTAAAGAGTATGCTGGTGGAGATATTCGTTTTGATCTTAGAGGTCAAAATCCTATGTATGCAAATAAAAATGTAATTGTTACTCTAGATGGTATTCCACTTAATTCTATTGGCCGAGGGAGTTCTGACAGTTATTCTATATCACAAATTCCCATTGAAACCATTGAAAAAATAGAGGTTATTCCCAATGGTGGAGGTGTTCTCTATGGAAGTGGTGCCATTGGAGGTATTATTAATATAATAACAAAATCTCCAAAACCAGAATTAAATTATGGTTCTATCTCATCTAAAATTGGGAGTAATAACTTATTTGAAGAAAATTTAGATTATGGAACTATGATAGGTGATAAATTTTTAACTACCATAGGTATAACACAGCATAATTCAGATACTTTTAGAAATGATGAATATATAAGAAAATTAAATACTCGTTTTTCAGGAAAATATTTATTAACAGATGGAGACCTTGAATTTAAATATAACTACTCTAAAGGAAGTAAAGATTTAGCAGCAACTATTCCTTACTACATGGATAATAAAAATATAAATAGTATAAATAAGAAAAAATATGAATTTAATGATTTTTATGGAAAATATAGAAAAGAAATCAATGAAAATATAGAGTTTCTAGTATATGCGAATCTTTTACATAATGATACTTCACCTTTTAATAAAAAATTAGGGAAATATGATAAAAATCTATATAAAGAAAGAAAAGAATATATAAAAACTCAATTTAAATTTAAATACTTAACAGATAGCTATCTTATCTTGGGTGGAGATATATCTCATCATACAGATGCTGAAACCTCAACTAATAAAGGTGATTTAAAATCTAAAAAAGATAATTATGGTCTATTTGCACTAAATAAAATATCCTACAATAAATTTCAATTTACACAGGGAATAAGAAGAGATTTTAGTGAATATGATTTTTACTATAAAAAATTAACAGGAGTTATTCCACCAGAAAAATGGTATCAAAAAGATAACAAAAAATTTAATAACACCTCAGTAGAACTAGCAACTAATTATCTTTATTCAGAAACAGGCTCCACATATTTAAGTTTTGTTCAAGCTTTTAGAGCTCCCAGTGTAACAGAAATAGGAACTTTTGAAGGAAATCCCGAATCTCAAACAACAAGAACCATTGAATTGGGGTTAAAAGAATTTATTAACAATACTTATTTATCAGCAGCAGTCTATTATACAAAATCAAGTAATTATTTATATTCAAAAATACCTTTAGTTCCAGATGAATGGGATAAAAGTGTAACTTCTAATATTGGAAAAGTCGATAAAATAGGGACAGAACTTTTTATGGAACATTATTTTGATAAATTAACTATTAGGGGAGGGTTATCTTACTTACATCACGAAATAAAATCCAATGATATTACAAATGGAAAAGAAATTCCAAGTGTCCCTAATTGGAAATTAACTTTAGGAACAACTTACAATTTCACACCTGATTTTTCTATTGGAGCAGATGCTCTCTACCATGGTTCAATTTATAATTTAGATTATTTAAAATATCTTGATCCTAGTATCTTACCTCCAACAGGTCAACCTGAAAGTGATTTATCAAAATACAAAGAAAAAGTTGATAGCTATATAACTTTAGATATTTTTTCTTCTTATAAAATTAATAATAACTTAACATTAACAGCAAGAATAGACAATGTTTTTGATGAACAATATGCAAGATATGTTGGAGCATGGGGATGGTCTCCACTTGGAGATGAATATGTTATCCAACAAAAATTACCTGCTCCTGGAAGAATCTATACTCTAGGTATAAAGTATAATTTTTAAAAATTAAAAGAAAGAAGGACATATTTTGAAATACTATTTCATATCAGCAATTATTCATTTAACAATATTTTTATCTTTTTATAATTTTTTCTCATATTCCCCTAAACCCGGTTTGAAAATAGAAAAAATTCAAGTATCACTACTTAATACAAATTCTAATTCTAGCAATAATTCATCTTTTATTGAAAATATAGAGGTTGAAGTTGAATCTAAACATGAAATTATAAAAAATATTGAATCAAAAAAATTAAAAATTAAAAAAATTGAAAAAATTGAAAAAATAGAACATAAAGAAAAAAAAATAAATAAAGAAAACAAATCTCAAGAAACAAATATTTCAAAAAATATTTCCTTAGCTAAAAATATAGATTCAGAACAAGGTAGTATTGGTAGCTTAAAAAATTTAATTCAAGATTCTTCTGGTAATTATATTGGAGATATTGATAAAAATGCTGATATTTTCTATAAAATAATAAAAGAAGTTCCTCCCAAATATCCCAATATAGCAAAAAAAATAGGATATAAAAAAGAGGTCATTATTAAAACTAAATTCTTAATTGGGTTAAATGGAAAAATTGAAAAAATTATATTTTTAGATGATTTTATTTCTTATGGATTTCAAGATGAAGTTAAAAAATCCATAGAATCATTTGAATTTGAACCTATTCTTTATAAAGGTAAAAAAATAAAACTTTATTTTTATAAAGATTATAAATTTAATTCTAAATAAAAAAAATGAGACTCCTATATTTTTTATAAAGGAATCTGTGTCTGTTATCTATGGATATACTGGATTCACTATGGAAAAGAATGATGACCTAACCTAATAATAACTATTTTTATAAAAAGGAGAGTTTTTATATTAAACTCTCCTTTTTTTTTACTAATTTTATTTTTATTCTTCCAGTATATTTCTACCAAACTGTTATCTTATACCTTCTGTTCTATGATTTTTCTTTCCATCATTTCACCATATTTAATATTACAAATAATTGTAATATTTTAAATTATAAAAATCTATAATATTAAAGATTTTTATAGAAACATAAACTACTATTTACATAACAAAAAAAAGAAATTCAGATTGACTCTTTTCCAGATATATTGTAAACTTATAAAAGTAATTAAAATGTTTTTTAAAAGATTCTATATTAATTTTTATTGTAAAAAGGAGAGTAAAATTGAAAAAAAAATTGATCATCGGTATTTTTTGTTTTATTGGAAGGTTAGGATTAGCAGTTGATGAGAATGGTGGTAGTGCTACTAATAATGATATATTTGGAGGACAAGTAGACCCTCAAAAAATTCATCAAATATCTGTGGGAAAAGGTGCTATCACAAGTGGGAATAATGCTATTGCAATAGGAGTTAGTTCATCAACTACAGGAAATAATTCCACTGCTATTGGTGCTTACTCTAATGCTAAAGATGATTCATCTTCTGCTATTGGTGCCTCAGCATCAGCAAATGGAAAAGATACAACTGCAATAGGAGTACATTCAACTGCAACTGGGCATAATTCAACTGCTATTGGTGCAGAAAGTCATTCTGTTGGTGAACGTTCTTTATCTTTAGGGTCATTAAGTGAGGCAAAAGGAGAAAGCTCAATAGCTTTAGGAATTTCAAGCAAAGCAGAAGGAGAACGTTCAACTTCATTAGGTCCTGGAGCTACTGCTATTGGAAATGATTCTGTCGCTATCGGTTCAAATTCAAAAGCAACTGAAAAGAATGTTGTTTCAGTTGGAGATGATACTACTAAAAGAAAAATCATAAATCTATCAGAAGGAGTAAAAGGTAGTGACGCAGCTACAGTATCACAATTAGAAAAAAAAGCTGATAAAAAGAATTTTGAAAATTTAGATAATAAATTACAAACAAACATAATAAATACCGAGAGTAAATTAAATAATATAAATACTAGTATAAGTAGTAATAGCAAGAGTATCCTTCTTAACAC
>CAMTIW010000012.1 GCA_947072665.1 uncultured Fusobacteriaceae bacterium
TTTTTGTAGAATTGAATTTTTTTATTATATCATGTGAGACACTTCCAAAAAGTGAATTTTCTTTATGATTTAATATCCCACCGATTAAAATAATTTTAATATTTTCATTTCCTAGTAGTATATTTGCAATGGAAAGTGAGTTAGTTATAATAGTGAGGTCTAAAAATTTATTTTTCAATTCTTTAGCTATTTCAAGATTGGTAGTACCACCATTCATAGAAATAATATCTTTTTCTATTATATACTTCACAGCTAATTTAGCTATTTCAGTTTTTTCATTAGTATGTTCTTTTTCTCTTTCGGTAAATTTTAGACTGGAAATATCTTTTTCCAGTAGAATAGCTCCACCATAAACTTTTTTTAAATAATGTTTTTTTTCTAAAAAATCTAAATCTCTTCTGATTGTTTCAAGTGAAACATCAAATCTTTCTGCAAGTTCTCTTACTTTTACAATGATTTTATTTTTTAAAATATTTAAAATTTCTCTATGTCTATTTTCAGCAAGCATAATTTTCTCCCCTAAACTTATAATAGTGATTAATATTATTTATGTATATTGTATTATATTATAAATTTATACGGTTTCAAAGAATTATTTTACATATTTATCTCTAAGTTTTTTTATAAAATGCACACTTTTTTCAACTCCAAGAATTTGTTTTTGGATAAGTTCTTCTAAAATACTCTCAGAAATTTCATGGGGATAATAATATTGCAATGGTTTTATTTGAAGGTTTTCAAAAGGTGCTGTTTCTACTTTAAAAGCTCCAGTTCCTACCTTAAAAACACCACCTGTTCCAGGTTCTCTTTTAAATTGGGCACAGTAAGGATAGCACATTTCAATATTAACTTTTGTTAATGAGGAATTTTCTATCATTACCTTATAAAGAGATTCTAAATCAATATTTCCTTCTCCTAGCGGAACTCCACAGACAAGATATCCATATTTATCACTTTTTTCTTCTATAATGATATGATCTTTAAAATGTGTTGTGAAAGAATAAGGAAGCATATTCTCTGCTGCTTTTAATGGTTCTTCCCAAGCCATCATGGAATTTCCAAAATCAAAATTTAATCCAATCCATGGTGAGTTTATTTTTTTTATGACTTTAACTAATTCTTCAGAAGTTTCATATTCATGATTTTCCAATGCTAGTTTAATTCTATATTTTTTTAAAAAAGGGAGAATTTCTAATAAATTTTCTAAAGATTCTTCATAGATACTAACATCAAAAATTTGTCTTACTTTTGCAAAATCATAGATACCATCAGCACCACTTGCTCCTTGTGGAAGTGTTTTTTGTTTCACTGGAATATAACTTCTTACAACTTCAGCACCTAAAAAATCTGCGATAAGAATAACTTCTTTTAGATGTTTAACATCCAAATTTCTAGTATCAAGTTCTACATATAGATTATATTTTTGTAGACATTCTTTTATTTTTTGTAGATGTTCAGGACTATTACCACCTAGTGCTCCCCATGTTTGATGTAGGTTAAAATCAGGTACAACATTTATTTGTACCCCATCAAGTCCTAATTCATGTGCTTTTTTTATAAAATCAAAAACATCCATTCTTTTATTTTGAAAAAGCAAATGGTAACTTTCACTTTCTATACCGATTTTCATAATTAACACTCCTTTTATATTTTATATTTATAAAAAAAATCTTTTGTTTGATTTCTAACAATCTTCTCTAAATAGATAAGTGCAATGATATTAGGGATAATAAGTAAACCAAGAATACTATCTTGTATAAACCATACTAATTTTAAAGAGCTTAATGCTCCTAAAATTGAAAATACTAAAAATGGATATTTGAAATTTCTAGCTAATTTATCACCTAATAAATAAGTTGTTCCTACTACTCCAAAGTACCATTGTGCTAAAATTGAGGAATATGCAAAAAGCAACATACAAATGGAAACTAAATATTTAAGAAAAGGACTCACATTTCCAAAAGCTATACCTACTAAAAGATTGGAAGATTTATGTTCTTCTAAAACTCCCGATGACAGAATAACTAATGCAGTTAATGTGCAGATAACAATTGTATCTATAAAAACTTCACTTATTCCAAAAAGAGCCTGTCTTACTGGATGATCTGTAATAGCTGCTGAATGTAGAACTGGAGCTGAACCTTCTCCAGCTTCATTGGAATAGAGTCCTCTTGCCACACCATACCTCATGGCATTTCGAATACTGTAACCAACAGCACCAGAAACTCCTGCTCTAAAATTAAAAGCCTCTGTAAATATTAGCTTAATAGAAGGTAGTATATTTTCATAGTTGAAAACTAAAACAATAATAGAGGTTAGTATATAAATTAAAGCCATACTAGGAACTAACTTTTCACTAAAGTGGGCAAGTTTTTTTATGCCACCAACAATAACAATTCCAACACAAAATGTTATTATTATTGCTGAGAGAATAGGTGATATACCAAAAATATTTTTAGCAACACTGGAAATGGCATTGGACTGTATTAAATTACCACCACTTATTTGTAAAACCATGAGAAAGGAATAAATCATTGCTAACCATTTAAGTTTCATTCCTTTTTCTATATAATACATAGGTCCACCTACATATTCACCACAGCTATTTTTTTCTCTAAAATAAATTCCTAGTAGAATTTCAGAATATTTAGTAGCCATACCTAATATTCCAGCAATCCACATCCAAAATATAGCACCTGGGCCACCTCCAACAATGGCAGTGGTAACTCCTATTATATTTCCATTTCCAACACAGCTAGCAAGGGCTGTACATAGGGCTTGAAAAGGAGTTATGGTTCCAGTTCCTTTCAATTTTTCATTTTTCATTATAGAATCATAAATTGTTATTTTTAATATTTGTGGCAATTTTGTTATTGTTAAAAAATTTGTAGCAATGGTAAAATAAGCTCCTAGAGATATAAGAGTAACTAATAACCAATTACCCCAAATTAAATTAGATAAGTTTTGGAAAAAAAATTCTAATTTTAGCATAAATCACCTCTCAATATTTTAATTGATAGTAGAAATATTAAGTGAAATCTAGTCGATTTTATTATCTTCACTATTCTTTTTATTTTTAATCATTTTTAATAAAATCGTAGTAATAACTATTCCTAATAGAGAAAATCCTATCATAAAGCAGAAAACAATTCTGAATCCTAGAATTCCAGGATATCTATCAAGCATACTACCGTAAAGAGTAAAAGCAAACATTTGAGGTGCATAACCTAATATACAAGCTATGGACATTGCAGCTCCACTAATTTCTTTAGGTACTTTTATTTCATCAATTGGGGCGAAGAATACAGCTCTCATAGAGAAGATAATAGTTCCAAAACCTAAAGTTAAAGCCATTCCAACATAGGTATTTAATGTTTCATGAGGGAGAAGAATAAAGATAGTCATAGCAATAGCAGATACACCTAAAGCTACTCTTAAAAATCTAGTAGGGGATTTAAATTTTTTATCCACTAAAATTCCACCAAGAGGCCCACCAACCATTTTCAACCCATATTGATTTATAATTCCATAAGCTCCAACCAAAGCTACTGGCATTCCATAGATTTCTCTTAAAAATGGAATGAAATATGTAAGTCCACAGTAAACGGAATAAATAGAGAAGATTGTGAAGGAAACAGCCCATATTTCTTTTGTTTTTAGTGCTTTTTTTACTCCTTCCCAAGCTACTTTATTTTTCCCAATTTTTATACCTTTTTCATCAGTATCAACTATTTTATCATTTTCTAATAAAAAATAAGAGATAAATCCAACCAAAGCTACTGTTCCAGAGAAAAAGAGAATCGCACCTCTAAATGCTAATCCTCCTTGCCCTAATAATGAGAAGAGTCCTAAAGCAGAGAATGCAACTATAGTATCCACAATACCTCTTCCTGCTTCTAAGAAACCAAATAATCTTCCTTGCTCACTACTATCACCAAGTAAACGAATTGCTTTTAATAAAACTGGCCAATAGATAACTTCTCCAAATAATGATAGTAGTCCCCAAGATATTAGAATACCATAATATCCAGGAAAGGTGGAGATGTAAATTCCAATACCACCAATACTAATTAAGGAGATAGGTATTAATATTTTTTTTGAAAATCTATCGGATATATATATTGAAGCAAAATTTCCAATAGTTTGAACTATTCCATAGACAGATAGTGCCATTCCAATTTGTGTATGAGATAACCCCATAAACTCCTGCATAGGAATATAAAAAGCATCTTTAAGAGATGACAATTTAAAAACTGTTCCACCACCAATAACAAGTACAATAAAAGTAAATATTTTCTTAAATTTTTTGTTCAAAATATACCCCCAAATGTAATTTTTTTAGTATAATTAAATGACCATATGGAAAATATACGTTAACAATGGTTAAAAGTCAAACATTTTTTGGTTGTATATTGTTTTATGTTGTTCTGCATCTATATTAAACGAATAAAACAATATAAAATAACATTTTTATTATTTAAAAATGTTATTATGTGTATATTCTGAACGTAGAGTTATTTGAGGTTGCATTTTATAATAGGAAAAGTTATAATATTTAGCAAGTATTAAATTAAAATATAGGAGGTAAAATGAAAAAAATAATAATAGTTTGTTGTATGATATTTAGTTATATATTTTCTTATGGAGAAAGTTTTGAAATTATTACATTAGGTAGTGATGGTGGTGTAAATGATGGAAACTTATCAAGTTATTTATTAAAGGGGAATAAGGATACTAATTATGTAGGATTAGATGCAGGAACTTTACTCCCTGGAATAAAAAAAACTTTGGAAAAAAATAATTTTACCAGTATTAAATTTCCAGAAAATACAGAATGGACTAAGGAAGGCTATATATTTAGAGAAAAAATAAAAGGTTATTTTATATCTCATGCTCATTTAGATCATATTTCTGGCTTAGTGATAAGCTCTACAGAGGATAATAAAAAGCCAATTTATGGAGTGGAATCAACAATAAAAAATTTAAAAGATACAGTGTTTAATTGGAAATTGTGGCCAAATTTTGGAAATGAAGGAAGTGGTTTTAAACTAGGGCAATATGAATATCTTATATTAGACCCTTTAAAAGAAATGAATGTAAAAGAAACTTCTTTAAAGGTAAAAGCATTTCCATTGAGTCATAGTAATCATGAATCTAGTATGTTTTTATTTAATAATCATGAAAATTATTTAGCTTATTATGGTGATGTAGGTTCTGATAGAGTTGAAAAATCTAATCTTTTAGAAAAGACATTTATAGAAATTGCACCGTTAATAAAAGCTAAAAAATTAAAAGCAATTATGATGGAAGTATCCTATGGAAATGAAAGAGAAGAAAAAGAATTATTTGGTCATTTAACACCGGATTTATTAAATGAAGAGATGGATAAACTTGCTAAATATGTAGGAAAAGAAAACTTGAAAGGATTGAATATTATTATTATTCACATAAAACCATCTTTAAAAAATAATGATAATGTAAGGGGAAAAATTAAAGAACAATTAGAGAATTCAAATAAGTATAATATTAATTATTTTTATCCTGTTCAAGGTGAAAAATTAATATTTTAAAAAATATAAAAGGAAAAAAATAAAATGAAAAATTTAATTAAATTTATGAAAGAATTTCATATAACAAGAGATTATTTTGAATGTCATGAAATATTAGAAGAGGTATGGATAGAAGATACCAATTGTAATACAAAGGATCATCCTGCAATTATTCTTTTACAAATTGCAGTGGGAGCTCTTCACTGGCAGAGAAAAAACTACTCAGGAGCTAAAAAATTGTTTGAAGGGGTTCTAGAAAATATGGATGTAGTGAAAGAGGAGATAAATAATCTGGATATTCCATTTGAAGAATTAAAAAGCCTTGTGAAAGAAAAATTGGAACTGATAAATCAAAAAAAAGAATATGAAGAATTTAATTTACCCATGGGTGGGAAATTAAATGAGAAATTTTTAAAAAATATTGTTTGAAAAAAGAACTTAAAGATTTTATTGTGAAATTAAAACTAATAATATATTCATATATTAAATTTTTTTAATATAAAACTTGACTTTTTAATGAAAAAGTAGTAAAAAGTATGTAGATAATTAAAAAAATAAAAATATACAACGGAGTATATTTAAAAATTAGCAATGAAGCTAAAGAAAAATATCTGATTTTAAATAGATATATTTTCTTTAGCTTTTTATATATTTAAACTTTTTAAGAAATATAAAATAAAGAGTGAGGAATTATGTGTATAAAAGAAATTATTAATATCTTTGTAAAAAAAGGAATTTGGGATTCTGAATTTACTTTTTTAGAAAAAGATAATTTGGAAACAGTTATATTAAATATAACCAATGATGACCCTCTTTCCCATGTGAATGAACTAATTTTTTTAGAATATACCTATGAAATATTAAAAACTTTTTCTTTTTTATTGAAAAGTTTAAATATAAAAAATGGAATAATATTAATTGATGAAGAGAATGAGAAAGGAATAAAATTATTAAATGAATATGAAGAGTTTTTTAAAGATATAAAAATAAAAAAAATAAAAGAAGAATATCCAATGTTTGATAGAAATATTTTATTGAAAAGAGAATTTAGTGATATCGAAAAAGAAATTTCAATATTAAAAAGTGAAGTTTTATTTTATTGTTATGAGGCTTTATTTGAAAATATTCCAATGACTGAAAAATTTTTAACTGTTTCAGGAGAAAAAAGAAAAACTTTTTTCACCAGAGTTCCAATTGGTATAAAAGTAGAGGAAGTTTTAAAAAATATACCTATAAAAATAAATATGAATGAAAAGATTATAATAAATGGAATAATGATTGGATATATAGGAGATCAAGAAGTAAGAATAGATAAAAAAATGAATTCTATACTTATAACAGAGAGTGATAAAAAAATTGTAACTTCAAGATTAAAAAATGCATATAAAGAGCTAAAAAAACAATGTGCTTCAGTTTGTAATCAATGTAATTTATGTACTGATTTTTGTCCTAAAAATAAAAATGGTTTTGATATTAATCCGCAAAAAATAATAAATTCAATAATAACGGAAGAAAATCTAATTGATTTATTAAGTGTTTTTTCTTGTAATGAATGCAATCTTTGCTCACTTTATATTTGTCCACAAAATTTAAATCCAATGGGTTTAATCAAAATTTTAAAATCTGAGTTTAAAGAACAAAAAATAGATAGATTTATAAGTGAAAATAGTGATTTTGAAAGAGAAAGAAAGTTAGAAAATGTTAGTTTTAAAATTACAAATAATCATTTAAAAATAAAATTAGGGATGAATAATTTTAAAGGTTATGAAAATAAAAAATTTACAGATAATACTAAAATATATAAAATTAAAATAGAAAATTATTTTAAAATAAGTAGTTGGGAAAAAAAACAAGGGGATAATATAAAGAAAAATGAGATTCTGTATAAATTTTTTCAGGAAAAAAGAGATTTGTATTGTCATTCTCCTGTAAATGGAAAAATTTTAGAGATATCAGAGAAATTCATTTTAATTAAAAAGGAGTAATTATGGGAAAAGCATTGGGACTTATTGAATTTTCTAAAATTCCAACTGGAATTTATTATTTAGATTTAATAAATAAGGGTAATTATATAAACACACTTACAGCATACTCTGTCTGTCCTGGAAAATTTATCGCATTGATAGAGGGGGATATTTCAGCTGTTAGAGAAGCTATAGAAAGTGTTACAGAATTAGCAGATTGTTTGGTGGATTCTTTTATACTAGGGAATCCAAACGAATTTTTATTAGAGGGGATACTTGGAAAAAAAGTTGCCGTAGAAGAAGAGGATTCCTTTGGGATTATAGAAGGATTTACTGTTGCTTCAACAGTGGAAGCAGCTGATATTGGACTTAAAGCCAGTGGTGTAAAATTATTTGATTTAAGATTAGCCAGAGGATTATGTGGTAAAAGTTATTTTATATTAGGTGGAAAACTTTCTGAAGTAACACACTCTACAGAAGTCGCTAAGAATTTTTTAATGAGTAAAGGAACTCATATAGATTCTAAGATAATTTCTAATCCAAGTCAAAATACAATAGAAAAAATTTTAAAAAGAAGTAGTGTAGTAAGTTGTTCATGATTTTATTAAAAAAGGAGAAAAAATGAATTCTAACGATGATATTCAAAGGGTAATACAAGAATATGTGCCAGGGAAACAGATGACATTAGCTCATTTAATAGCTCATCCTGGAAAAGAAATATATAAAAAATTAGGAATTGATGAAATACATAACGGTGCAATAGGAATAATGACGATAACTCCAGGAGAAGCTTCTATTATAGCGGCTGATGTAGCTTTAAAATCTGGAGATGTAAGTATAGGGTTTTTAGATAGATTTAGTGGTACTGTCGTTATTTCTGGAGATGTTTCCAGTGTTGAGAGTTCTTTAGAAAATGTTTGTAGATTATTAAAAGAAACATTAAAATTTGCTGTAACTGAAATAACAAGGTCTTAAACTATGAAAAAAATAATGCTAATAGGAAAAACTGGAAGTGGAAAAACTACATTAACGCAAATCTTAAAAAAAGAGGCAATTGAATATAAGAAAACCCAAAGTATGAGTTATTATGATAATATTATAGATACCCCAGGAGAATATATAGAAAATAAAGCTTATTATAGAGCTCTTATTGTAAGTGCTGTAGAATGTGATATAATAGGGTTTGTTCAAAATGCAGAAGATAAGGAGATTGTATTTCCGCCAAATTTTTCTGAAATATTAAATAAACCTTCTGTAGGAATAATCACTAAAATTGATTTAGTTGAAAATTATGAAAGAGCAAAGACATTACTTGAAGAAATAGGTATAAAAAAAATAATAGGTGTTTCTGCAAAAACTTTAGAAGGAATTGAAGATATAAGACTAATGATAAAGGAGTGATAAAATGGGTATAAAAGTTTTCATTGCTGATGACGAGCCGTTGATTAGAATGGACTTAGAAGAGATATTAAAAGAGGCAGGTTATGATGTTGTTGGTCATGCTTCTGATGGTTTTGAAACAATTGAAGGAGTAAAAAATCAACAACCAGATATAGTTTTTCTAGATATAAAAATGCCTATTTTAAACGGATTAAAAACTGCTGAATTATTAAAAAAAGATGGTTATACAGGGTGCATTATTATGCTAACTGCCTATAGTTCAGATGATTTTATTGATCAAGCAAATAAAGCTGGAGCAATGGGATATTTTATAAAACCATTAGATGAAAGAAATTTCATTCCAAATTTGAAGATTATGTATTCAAGAAGCAAGGATATAGATAGTTTTAAAAATGAAGTTATAGATATAAAATTAAAATTGGAAGAAAGAAAAAAAATTGAAAAGGCAAAAGGTATAATAATGGATTCTAAAAAAATATCAGAAGAAGAAGCTTATACTTATATAAGAAAACTTAGTATGAGTAAACGAGTTAGTTTGGTAAGAATATCAGAAATAATAATACTGTCAGAGGGTATTTTATGTTAGAAGGTGTTTGTAGACTATACACAGTACTTTTAAAAGAAGAGATAGAAATAATAAAAAAAACAAGAAATCTAATGCCTACATTATCAGAGTTATTGGGCGTGGATATGTTTATTGACTGTTTAACAAGAGATAAAAATGTAGCAATTGTAGTTGCTCAGTCAAGACCTATGAAAAAGACTCTTTATAAAAGAGATATAATTGGAGAGTTCGCTCTTAGAAAAAATGAACCAGCAGTTTTAAGAACCCTTGAAACAGGACTTCCTACAAGAAAATCAAAAGCTACAACCCAAGAAGATATAAATGTTATTCAAGATGTGATACCTATTAAAAATTCGAATAATGAAACAATTGCTGTTTTAATTGCAGAAATGGCAGAAGGTGAATCGGATAATGAGAATGTTAAAATTTTTGATAAAAAAACTTTAAAGATAATAAGAGATTTTAGATCTTTTGAAAGTAAAGTTACTGATTTTATAAAAGAGGGAGTAGTGGTTTTTGATCATAAGGGGAAAGTGACATATTTTAATCCCATGGCAAAAGAATTATATAATAAAATAGGATATAAAGGTGATATATTAGGTGAGGATTTCGATAATATTGTTTTGACTAGTTTATTATTTAAAAATCTTTTAGAAAAAATTAATGAAAAAATAGAAATTAGTCATGAAATTCATGCTGGAAATTATTATTTAAGTGTAGATTATTTTATAAATTCCAAAGTAGAAGAAAATTTTAATATATATATGATACTAAGAGATATTACAGAAGAAAAGAAAAAAGAAAAAGAGTTAATATTAAAATCAGTGGCGATAAAAGAAATTCATCATAGAGTAAAAAATAGTTTACAGACAATAGCTAGTTTATTAAGAATCCAAAAGAGAAGAGTAAAAGATAATGAGACAAAAAAAATATTAGATGATAGTATAAATAGGATTGTGAGCATTGCTATTACCCATGAATTATTATGTGAAAATGGATTTGATAATGCAAACATTAAGGAGATAATAAAAACATTAAGTTCTAATTTTTTACGAAATTATCTTGACATTTCTCAAAAAATTGATATAACTATAGTTGGAGATAATTTTTTAGTCAATTCTAATAATGCAACTTCTATAGCTTTAGTTATTAATGAAATATTTCAAAATATTTTTGATCATGCTTTTAAATCAGAAGAAAATGGTCAAATAAAAGTAGAATTAAAGGAAGGTCCTTTTTTTTCAAAAATAAAAATTTCTGACAATGGAGTTGGAATTCCAGAAAATGGAATAAAAAAAGAAGGATTAGGGTTGACTATTATAAAAATAATAGTCAAAGAGAAACTTAAAGGAAACTTAAAAATAAGTAAAGGAATAAAAAATGGTACGGTTATGGAATTTGATTTTAAAAACAATTAAATAATAACATACACAGAGTTGTGTATGTATTGAGGCAAAGAAGCCAGAACATATAGGAGACTATATTGTTTTGGCTTCTTATTTTTTTAGGAGGTGATAATATAAAAAATGAAAGAAGAAATTATAAGTGTGGGTATTGATATTGGAACATCTACAACTCAATTAGTATTCACTAAAATTACTTTGGAAAATTTATCATCTGGGGCACAAGTTCCTAGGATAGAGATAGTAGATAAGAAGATTATTTATAGAAGTCCAATATATTTTACCCCTTTAATATCTGCAACAGAAATAGATGCTCAAAAAATAAAAGATATTATAAAAAAAGAGTATGATATTGCTAATTTAAAAGAGAAGGATATTTCCACAGGAGCGGTAATAATAACTGGAGAAACAGCAAGAAAAAAAAATGCAAAAGAAGTATTAAATGCACTTAGTTCAATGGCTGGAGATTTTGTTGTAGCAACAGCAGGACCTGATTTAGAAAGCATAATTGCTGGAAAAGGATCAGGTGCCATGGGAATATCTGAAAAAAGGAATATAGATATCTATAACTTTGATATAGGTGGTGGAACAACCAATGTATCTCTATTCCATTCAGGAAATGTTTATGATACTACATGTTTTGATATAGGCGGAAGACTTATAAAGTTTAAAAATGATACGTTAGAAATAGAATATATCTATGAAAAATATAAAAAAATAATAGATGACTTAGGGCTTATAAGTTTAAAAATTGGAAAAATTGCCAAGGTTTCAGAGCTCAAATATTTTTGTAATAAGTTGGCTCATATACTTTTAGAAAGTATGGGGATAGAAGAAAAATCAGAGATGTATAAAGAATTAGTAACTGATAAAGAGTTTAGAGAAAAAAGTTTATCAAATGCTTATGTAACAGTTTCTGGTGGAGTTGCCGAGTCTATTTATGGAATGAAGGAAGAAAAAGAATTTAAATATGATGATATTGGAATTATACTAGGGCGAGAAATAAAAGAAGTTTTTGAAGAGTACTCTATAAAATTGGAGAAACCTAATGAAATTATAGGAGCAACTGTTGTGGGAGCGGGAAATCATACAACAGAAGTTTCAGGAAGCACAATAACTTATACACTAGATAACTTTCCATTAAAAAATATACCAGTTCTAAAACTTAATGAACAAGAAGAAGAATTTAATATAGAAAAATTTTTAGAGGTGGTAGATAAAAAGAAAAAATGGTTTGAAGGTTATGATGGAAAAATAGATTTAGCTCTGGGAATAAAAGGGAAACCAAATATGAATTATTTAGATATTTTAAAATTGGGAGAAAAAATATATTTAGCATTTAAGGATACTCAAAAATTAATTATAATAATTGAAAATGATTTAGGAAAAGTATTGGGTCAAATTTTACAACAAAAATATCCTAAAGGTTACCCTATTATCTGCATAGATAAAATTAAAGTTATGGATGGAGATTATATAGATATAGGAAAACCTTTGGGTAGTGGCTCAGTTCTTCCAGTGATAGTAAAAACATTAATATTTAGCTATTAAATGTTTAGATAAAATTTATAAATAAAAAATTAATAGGGATGGTGAAAAATGAGGTTAAAAACAAAATTGTTTGGACAGATTTATGAATTTTCTTCTGTAAAAGAAGTATTAGCCAAAGCTAATGAAGAAAAATCTGGAGATAAATTAGCAGGAGTAGCAGCTAGAACGACAAAAGAAAGAGTGGCAGCAAAAGAAGTATTAGCAAATTTAACTTTAGAAGATTTAAGAAAAAATCCAGTAGTACCTTATGAAGAGGATGAGGTTACTAGAATTATTCAAGATGATGTTAATGAAAAAATTTATGAAGAGATTAAAAATTGGACAGTTTCAGATTTAAGAGAATGGGTACTGGATACAAATGTTGTAAGTGATGATATAAGAAGAATTAGTAGAGGACTCACTAGTGAAATGATTGCAGCTGTTACTAAATTAATGTCTAATTTAGACTTAATTTGTGGAGCCAAAAAAATAAGAGTAACAGCGCATTGTAATACAACAATAGGAGAAGAAGGGATTTTAGCAGCAAGATTACAGCCAAATCATACAACTGATGATCCTGACGGTATTATGATTTCTCTGTTTGAAGGTTTAAGTTACGGAGTAGGAGATGCACTAATTGGTCTTAATCCAGTTGATGATAGTGTTGATAGTGTTGTTAGAGTTTTAGAAAGATTCGATGAAATAAAAAGAAAATGGGAAATACCAACACAAATATGTGTACTGGCCCATGTAACAACACAGATGGAAGCTATAAAAAGAGGTGCTCCTGCAGATTTAATATTTCAAAGTATAGCAGGGTCTCAAAAAGGAAATGAAGCTTTTGGAATAAACGCTACAATGATAGAAGAGGCTAGACAACTTGCTTTAAAACATGGAACAGCAGCTGGACCTAATGTTATGTATTTTGAAACAGGACAAGGATCAGAACTATCTTCAAATGCACATAATGGTGCTGATCAGTTAACAATGGAGGCTAGATGTTATGGTTTTGCGAAAAGATTCAATCCATTTATAGTGAATACTGTTGTAGGGTTTATAGGTCCAGAATATTTATACGACAGTAAAGAAGTTATAAGAGCTGGATTGGAAGATCATTTTATGGGAAAACTTACAGGCATATCCATGGGAGTAGACATTTGTTATACAAATCATATGAAGGCAGATCAGAATGATTTAGAGGCTTTAGGAGTGCTTCTTGCTGCTGCAGGTTGTAATTATTTTATGGGTGTTCCAGCAGGAGATGATATTATGCTGAATTACCAGTCTTCAGGGTATCATGATATTCAAAGCTTGAGAGAAGTTTCGAATAAGCGTCCTATAAAAGAATTTGATGCATGGCTTGAAAAGATGGAAATTACAAAAGATGGAAAACTTACTGAAAATGCTGGTGACCCATCAAGATTCTTTAAATAGGGAGGGAATAATGTTAGACGAAAAAGATTTAAAAGAATTAATTGCAAAAGTATTAAAGAATATAGATTCAGAATCTATAATTACTCCGAAAGAAATTGAGAAAAAAGTATCTGAAATAGTTAATGTTGAAAATATTGGAAATGATGAGTTGAAAGATATAACTGCTATTGATTTGAGAGAAATTATAGAATTAAAGCACCCTTATGATAGAGAAACACTTTTGAAATATAAAAGAAAAACTCCAGCAAGATTAGGAATCTCAAGAGCAGGTTCAAGATATACAACTAATACTTATTTAAGACTTAGAGCAGATCATGCTTCAGCTATGGATGCCGTATTTACAGATGTTCCAGAAGAATTTTTGAAAAGAAATAATCTTTTTTCTGTAAATACAAAATGTATGAATAAGGATGAATATATAACAAGACCAGATTTAGGAAGAGAAATTTCAGATGAAGGGATTAAATTAATAAAAGAAAAATGCAAAATGAATCCAACGGTTGAAGTTTATGTAAGTGATGGTTTAAGTTCCACCGCAATAGAAGCAAATATAGAAAATACGTTGCCAGCTTTATTAAATGGACTAAAATCATTTGGTATAGAAGCAGGAACTCCATTTTTTGTAAAGAATGGAAGAGTAGGAGCTGCAGATCATATTTCTGAAATTTTAAATGCTGAAATAACTTGTGTTTTAATAGGAGAAAGACCAGGACTTGCAACTGCTGAAAGTATGAGTGCATATATAACTTATAAAGGATATAGAGGAATTTCAGAATCTAAAAGAACAGTTGTTTCAAATATTCATAAGAATGGTACACCTTCTTCAGAAGCTGGAGCACATATAGCATCCATTATAAAGAAAATATTAGATGCCAAAGCAAGTGGACAAGATTTGAAACTTTAAGGAGGAGAAATGCAAAATGATAAATTAAAAGCAAGTGTTTTAGCAGTAAAAATGATTTCTAATGTTGATGATAGTATGATAAAAGAATTTAATTTACCAAAAGGGTATAAAAGTATAGGAATATTAACTGCAGACTGTGATGATGTAACGTACACAGCACTTGATGAAGCAACTAAAGAGGTAGATATAAAAGTTGTTTATGCAAAATCATTTTATGGAGGAGTAGCTAATGCTAATACTAAATTAGCTGGAGAAGTTATTGGAATAATAGCTGGTCCAACCCCTTCAGAAATAAAAAGTGGATTAGATGCGATTATTGATTTTATAGAAACAAAAGCATCTTTTGTGAGTGCTAATGAAGATGACTCAATTGCTTACTATGCACATTGTGTATCTAGAACAGGGTCATATTTATCTGAAACAGCAGGGATAAAAGAAGGAGAATCTTTAGCATATTTAATTGCACCTCCTTTAGAAGCTATGTATGGGTTAGATGTTGCACTAAAAGCAGCTGATGTAAAAATGGCAGCATTTTTTGGACCACCTTCAGAAACAAACTTTGGAGGAGCTCTTTTAACAGGAAGTCAATCAGCATGTAAAGCTGCTTGTGATGCCTTTGCAGATGCTATTAAATATGTTGCTAATAATCCAATGAAATATTAGGAGGAAAAGAATATGGAAGCGTTAGGAATGATTGAAACAATGGGGCTTATTGGTTCTATAGAAGGAGCAGATGCAGCGTTAAAAGCAGCAAATGTAACAATTATAAATAAGCATTACTCTAAAGCCGGAATAGTAACAGTGGAATTTACTGGAGATGTAGGTGCAGTACAAGCAGCAGTAGAAGCAGCTAAAGAAGCAACAAAAAGACTTGGTTCATATTTGGCAAGTCATGTAATACCAAGACCAGAGTCTAGTATAGCCAGTTTGCTAGAAAGAAAAGATGAGAAGTTAGAAGAATTAAATTATGAAGTTATAAAAGACATAAAAGAGATAGTGGAGAAAGAAATAGAAATAGAGAAAATAGAAGAAAAAATACTTTTAGAAACAGCAGATTCATATGTAAATGATAAAAATAAAAAAAGAAAATGATGAGGAGGAATTAATTATGGCAACATTAAATGCATTAGGAATGGTAGAAACAAGAGGTTTAGTAGCAGCAGTAGAGGCAGCAGATGCAATGGTAAAAGCAGCAAATGTAACACTTATTGGAAAAGAAATGGTAGGTGGAGGTCTTGTTACAGTTATGGTAAGAGGTGATGTAGGTGCAGTAAAAGCAGCAACTGATGCAGGAGCAGCAGCAGCAGATAGAGTTGGAGAATTAGTTTCTGTTCATGTAATACCAAGACCACATTCAGAGGTAGAAATTATTTTACCAAAAATGGAAAAATAAATAGATAATTTTTATTCACTAGGTAGTATTTGTTACCTAGTGAATAAAATTATATTAAAAATATAAATATTCAGATTTAGATTTAGTATTCATATTTTTAATATAATTTTATAAATTTAGGAGGAGATTATGGACAAAGATTTACTTTCAATTCAAGAGGTTAGAGATTTAGTGGCAGCTTCTAAAGAAGCTCAAAAAAAATATGCAAGGTTTACTCAGGAAAAAATAGATGAAATTATTTATGAAATATCTATGGAGATAAGAAAGCATAGTAGTAAGTTAGCTAAAATGGCTCATGAAGAAACAGGGTTTGGAAAATGGGAAGATAAAATTATAAAAAATGATTTTGCTTCAGTAAATTGCTACGAATATATTAAAGATATGAAAACAGTAGGGATATTAAAAGAAGATAAGGTTCAAGGAATTATGGAAGTTGGTGTACCAGTAGGTATTGTTGCAGGTCTTATCCCTTCTACAAATCCAACATCTACAGCAATCTATAAAACATTAATATCTTTAAAAGCAGGGAATGGAATAGTTTTGAGTCCGCATCCCAGTGCAAAAAATTGTATTATGGAAGCTGTTAAAATTATGAAAGGAGCAGCATATAGGGCTGGTGCTCCAGAAGGACTTATAGGAGTATTAACCATACCATCGATGGAAGGAACTTCAGCTCTTATGAAACATAAAGATATAGGTAGTATACTGGCAACAGGTGGAGAGGCTATGGTAAGAGCAGCATATAGTTCAGGAAGACCAGCAATAGGAGTAGGACCAGGAAATGGTCCTGCATTTATAGAAAGAACAGCAGATATACCAAAAGCTGTTAAAAGAATATTTGATAGTAAAACCTTTGATAATGGAGTTATCTGTGCCTCTGAACAATCAATAATAACTGAAAAAATAATAAAAGAAGGAGTAATGAAAGAAGTAAAAAAACAAGGTGGATATTTTTTATCAGAAATTGAATCTGAAAAATTAGGGAAATTTATACTGAGAGCAAATGGAACTATGAATCCACAAATTGTAGGTAAATCAGCAGAAAATATTGCTAAATTAGTGGGAATAACTATTCCAGAAGGAACGAAGATATTACTTTCTGAACAAAGAGAAGTTTCAAGTAAAAATCCCTATGCACATGAAAAACTATGTCCTATTCTAGCGTTTTTTTGTGAAGAGAATTGGGAAGATGCTTGTGAAAAATCTATAGAAATATTAATGTTTGAAGGGAAGGGGCATACTTTAATTATCCATTCAGAAAATCAAGATGTAATAAAAGAGTTTGCTTTAAGAAAACCAGTTTCAAGACTTCTTGTAAATACACCAGGAGCATTGGGAGGAATAGGAGCAACAACTAATCTTTCACCAGCATTAACACTAGGTTGTGGTGCTGTGGGTGGAAGTTCTACTTCTGATAATGTAACACCTATGAATTTAATCAATATAAGAAGAATTGCATGGGGAAAAAGAGAGATAGAAGATATAAGAAAAATTGAGAAGAATAACGATAAAAAGAAAGAAGATAATACAGAAGAGATAGAAAATATGATAAGAAAAGTAGTTAAAGATATACTTAATAAATAGATTTTATAAATTAAAATAACGGGGGTTAAAAATAGTGAAAAAAAATATATTTAAAATTTTAATATTAGAAATATTTATTATATTATCACTAACATCTTTTGGACAAGAAGAGAAAATAATAGAAAAAAAGAGTTCATTTGTTAAAGTTAATCAGGAGTTATATTTAAAAAAAGGTAATTGGTATAGGGAAAACTATGTTGCTCTAAACAATTTGATAAATAAATATGGAAAAAATAATAGTTCTAAAGAAAAGTTTTATGCTGTATTTGATTGGGATAATACAACTATAATTAATGATGTAGAGGAAGCTTTACTAGCTTATCAATTAGAAAATTTAGAATTTAAAATGAATCCTAAAGAATTTAAAGAAACAATTGAAACTGATATACCTAAAAAAGATTTTTTAAAAGATTTCAATAATAAAGATAATAAATCTGTAAATATAGATAAAATTGTAAAAGACATCTCTTCAGACTATAAATATTTATATGATAATTATAATGGAATGAAAGGGAAAAAAACATTAGAGGAAATAAAAAAAACATTAGAATATAAAGATTTTATTGTGAAAATGAGATATGTATATAAGGCGATTGGAGGTTCATTTAGTGCTGATATTAGTTATCCATGGGTTACATATTTGTTCAAAGGGATGACACAGCAAGAAGTTGCTAAATTAACTGAAAAATCAAATGACTTAGCACTTCAAGAAAAATTACAGAAAGTAAATTGGACAAGTCCTGGAAAGTTACCTGGGGAAGCTGGAGTTGTATCTGTTAACTTTATAAAAGGAATCAGACTAGTAAAAGAACAACAGAACTTGTATGAAGTATTAATGAAAAATGGAATAGATGTCTATATTTGTTCTGCTTCTTTTATAGATGTGGTGAGAGAATTCGCAACTAATCCTAAATATGGGTATAATGTTCCTTCTGAAAATATATATGCAATGCAGTTAAAAAGAGATGAAAATGGAGTGATTTTAGCAGATTTTGATCATGAAAATTATTTCCAAACCCAAGGAAAAGGAAAAACTAAAACAATAAAAAAATATATAGTACCTAAATATGGAAATAGAGGTCCGATTTTAGTGGCTGGGGATAGCAGTGGTGATGTTGCAATGCTAACAGATTTCAAAGACACTAAAATGTGTTTAATTATTAATCGTGTAAAAGGAGGAGCATTAGGGAAAATATCAAAAATTGCTGTGGAAACAAGTGGAAAAGAGAATGTGCGATATTATTTACAAGGGAGAGATAATAATACTGGTGAATTTATAAATAGCGAGAGTTCAATATTATTAGGTGAAAAAAGAACTAAACTATTACATTAGGAGGCACTATGGTAGTTACTGAATATTTAGTTAAAGTAAAGCTAAAAAATAATAATAGTAGTACCTTTATAATAGAAAAAGGAATGATTTTAACTCCTTCTGCAAAGCAATATTTAAATGATAAAGGTATAACTTTATTAACAGAAGAAGAGAGAGATTCGGTAAAAAAAGAAGAGAATAAAATTTTAGAAAATAATGAAAAAAAAGAAATTGATAAACCTAGATTCAAAGGTTTATCAGGTGAGTATTATTATGAAAAACCTGAAAATATGACACATCTTTTTGGAAATATATTGGTACCAAAATTAAATAAAAGAATTGTTTTAAGAGGAAAGATAGATACTCTCCTTGCAGAATGGAATGTAGTACATAAAAAATTACTTGAGAAAAAAAATAAAAAACTATCTGAAGATTTAGACTCAATATTTTCTTTTATAAAAAAAGTTATGATTTCAGAAATGACAGACAATGAACTTAGTGAAGTCGCTGTTTTGGGGTATACATTTGAACAGATAAGAGATATATCACATAACCCTAAAAAGAATTATGGATTGGAGCATCTATTTGATATAAATCCTAATTATGAAGAACTAATACTTGACCTTAATTTAATTAGAGCTAAAATAAGGGAAATTGAACTTTATGCTGTAGAGACATTTTCAAATAATTATGGAATCAAAGAGGAAAAAATAGTAAAAGCATTTAATAGAATGAGTAGTGCTATTTATATAATGATGTTAAAAGGAAAATCAGGAGTATATGGGAATAAATAAAAAGGAGTAGAGAATGTTAATAGGAACAGTAATTGGAAATGTGTGGGCCACAAGAAAAGATGAAGGATTAATTGGAATGAAACTACTTATTATTCTAATGAAAGATGGCTCTGAGATAGTTGCTTGTGACTATATAGGAGCAGGAAAAGGAGATATGGTCATAGTTGCAACTGGAAGTTCTGCAAGAAAAATTTTAACAAGAGATGATGCTCCCATAGATGCTTCTGTTATTGGTATAATAGATCAGATAGAGTCTGATTATGAGGAGATGTTATGAAAAAAAAATTAATAGGAAGAGATGAAATTATTAATGAGATTTGTGGTGATAAATTTTATTTAAAGAGAGATATTATATTATCTCCCTCAGCTAAAGATTATTTAAGAGAGAAAAAAATTACAATTATCTATCCTAAAATAATGGAAAAAAATTCAAATGATAAAGATATTAATAAAGAACTAAATAATAAAAAAAAATTAGAAATAAAGACAGAAGAAGTTAATATTCTGGAAAATAAAATTATTTTAATTAAAAAAATACTAAAAGAAGAGTTTAATATAATAGATGAAAATAAAATTTTATTAGTGATAAAAAAAATAATAGGGGGAATTTAAAGTGGAAATAAATCAACTGATTATCTATATTATGGTTATTTTTATGGTAATAGGTGGAGTGGATAAGATTTTTGGTAATAAATATGGTTATGGGGAGAAGTTTGAAGAGGGAATAATGGCAATGGGAGCACTTGCACTTGCCATGGTAGGAGTTATATCTTTAGCACCAGTTTTGGCAAATTTATTAAAACCGATAATATCACCACTTTATATATTTTTAGGTGCTGACCCAGCAATGTTTGCAACAACTTTGCTTGCAAATGATATGGGGGGATATCCTCTTGCGATACAACTTGCTATAGATCCAAATGCAGGTAAATTTGCTGGTTTAATCTTAGGTGCTATGATGGGTCCAACAATAGTATTTACAATTCCAGTAGCTCTTGGAATTATAAAAAAAGAAGATAGAGAATATTTATCAAAAGGAATTTTAGCAGGTATAATTACAATACCGTTGGGATGTTTTGTTGGTGGAGTAGTAGCAGGTTTTGATGTGAAAATGATTCTTATGAATTTAATTCCAATAATTTTGTTTGCATTACTTATTTCTATTGGATTATGGAAGATACCAGAAAAAATGACAACTGGATTTTCTAGATTTGGTCAAGGAGTAGTAATAGTAATAACAATAGGTCTGATAGCTACAATAATAGAAACACTCACAGGTTTTGTAATTATACCGGGAATGGCTCCAATTAGTGAAGGAATTGAAGTTGTAGGCGCTATTGCAATAACCCTTGCAGGGGCATTTCCCCTTGTTCATTTTATAACAAAGGTATTTAAAAAACCTCTTATGAAATTAGGTTCTTTACTTGGAATGAATGATATTGCAGCAGCAGGTTTTGTAGCTTCGCTTGCTAATAATATACCAATGTTTGGTATATTAAAAGATATGGATAAAAAAGGTAAGATATATAATGTAGCTTTTGCAGTAAGTGCTTCTTTTGTTTTTGGAGACCATTTAGGTTTCACTGCAGGAGTAGATAAGAGCATGATTTTTCCAATGATAGTAGGAAAATTAACTGCAGGAATTACAGCAGTTTTAGTTGCTAGAATGATGTTTAAACACATAAAAGATTAAAATTAATTAATAGCAATATATTTTAGAATAAAAGGAGTGAAAATGTTGATGAACGAAACTATATTAGAAGATTTAATAAGAAAAATAATAAAAGATGAGATTTCAAAAGAAAAAAAAGATTATAAAGAAGTGGACCCAAGCGGTGTTTCTGTAGTAAAAGTTGGAGAGATGACACCGGAAAGATTTGATACAGGAACTCCAAGTGATCAAGTATATGTAAGTGATTTATATACATTGGAAGAAAGTCCAAGAATAGGGGCTGGACTTATGGAGATGAAAGAAACTACTTTTGATTGGACATTAAAATATGATGAAGTTGATTATATAATAGAGGGAACTTTGGAAATAATTATAGATGGTAGAAAAATAATTGGAAATAAAGGTGATGTTATTTTAATACCTAAAAATACAGCGATTAAATTTAGTGTTCCAAATCATGCTAAGTTTTTATATGTTGTTTATCCTGCTAATTGGCAACAATTATAGGGAGGATAACTATGAAGGAGTTTTGTATTAAACCAATTATTAAATTTGGTGAAAGTTCATTAGATTTTATAAGAGGATTAAAAAATAATAAAATTTTCATTGTGACTGACAAAGTAATGGTGCAATTAAAATTGATTGATACAATTACAAATATTTTAAAAGAATCAGGAATAGATTTTTTAATTTTTGATGAAATTGAACCAAATCCCACAGTTAATATAATAGAAAAAGGATTGAAAAAGATGTTTGAATTTGAACCAGATACTATTATTGGATTTGGTGGTGGCTCTCCAATTGATGCTTGTAAAGCTATTTTATATTTTGACATAAAATTAAAAAAAGAATTAGAAATAACCTATAAAAAACCTCTTTTTTTAGCGATACCAACAACAAGTGGAACCGGGTCAGAAGTAACATCATACAGTGTAATAAGCCAAAATCATAAAAAAATAGCACTTTCTAATCCGCAAATGTTACCTGATATAGCTATTTTAAATCCTGAATATATGAAAACATTACCTAAATTTATAGTGGCAGATACAGGAGTAGATGTTTTAACCCATGCAATAGAAGCTTATGTATCATTAAATAAAAATTCATTCAGTGATGCATGCTCAATAGAAGCAATTTCAATTATTTATAAATATTTACTTGAACATTATAATGATGTTAAAAAATTAGAACCTCGTGAAAAAATACAAGAAGCTTCATGTTTGGCAGGAATTGCCTTTAATAATTCATCGCTTGGAATAAATCATAGTATTGCTCACTCTA
The DNA here is from genome assembly GCA_947072665.1 of uncultured Fusobacteriaceae bacterium. GTDB lineage: Bacteria > Fusobacteriota > Fusobacteriia > Fusobacteriales > Fusobacteriaceae > JAGNZR01. The sequence goes on from CAMTIW010000012.1 coordinate 22,787, forward strand.
TTGGAGGAAAATTTGGAATCTCTCATGGAAGAACAAATGGAATTATATTACCATATGTAATGAAAAAAAATATGGAGTTTAACTCAGAAATATATTCAGAAATTGCAAATAAAATAAATTTAGATGGTAATAATGTAAAAGGTAAGTGTTTAAATTTAATAATTTTTATTAAGGATTTAAGAAAAAATTTAAAAATAGAAAACTCTTTGAAAGAATTTGGGATAGACGAAAACGAATACATAAGCTTTATACCTGAATTAATGAAAGATATAAAACAAGATATATGTACAGAGTTTAATCCTAAGAAATTAAATGACGAAGAATATATAGAATTATTATTAAATATTTATTACGGAATTTAACAAAAAAATGATAAGAATTTTTCTTATCATTTTTTTATTTCTAAACTATATTTTAAAAAAATGAATTGTTTATTGACAATATATGTGTTAATAGTGTATTATATGTTTAAATGAAACGATTTAATAAATCTTTTAAAATAGCAGAGAAGAGAGAAAAGCTATTCAAGAAAAATATTTTTTGAATGCTTTTTTTTATATAAATTTTTTTAAAAAATAAATTTTGGAGGGGAATATGAAAAAAAAATTATCAAGATTATTTTTAATTGTTTTAACAATGGGACTAGTTGCATGTGGTGGAAATAATAAAGAAGAAAAAACAACAGAAAGTTCTAAATTACCTGAGAAAAAAATTATAAAATTAAGTACAAAATTTGTAGAAGATGAGCAAACAGCAAAAACACTTCATTTAGTAGAAAATAAAATTAATGAAAGATTAAAAGATACTCTAGAAATTCAAGTATTTACTGGTGGACAACTACCAATAGGGAAAGATAGTATGGAACAGGTGGTTTCTGGAGCTAACTGGATTTCTGTAGATGGATTAAATTTTTTAGGAGATTATGTTCCAGATTATAATGCAGTATCAGGGCCTATGTTATATAAAACATTTGATGAGTATTTAGCAATGACAAAAAGTGAGTTGGTAAAAAAATTAAATAAAGATGCTGAGAAAAAAGGAATAAAAGTATTATCTTTAGATTATCTTTTTGGATTTAGAAGTATGTTAACAGAAGGAGAAATTAAAACACCAAATGATTTAAAAGGTCTAAAAATAAGAGTCCCTAACAGTCAGTTATATATGCTAACTTTAAAAGCCATGGGAGCAAATCCTACACCTCTTCCATTTACAGAAGTGTATAGCGGAATTCAACAGAAAGTGGTAGATGGATTGGAAGGTTCATTAATGACTATTTATGGAACTAAAATATACGAAGTTAGAAAACATGTATCTTTAACAAATCATTTATTAGGGGTATCTGGTATTGCTATTTCTAATAAAGTTTGGAATTCGTTAACAGAAAATGAAAGAAATGTTATACAAGAAGAAATTGATAACGGAGCTCTATATAATACAGCGGAAACAGTAAAGTTAGAGGAAGAATACAAAAAACAACTTGAAGATTTAGGAGTAGTGTTTACAGAAGTTGATGCTGAATCATTTGATGCTCCAATATCAGATGTATATACTCAATTTCCTAAATGGACTCCAGGAATATATGAAGAAATTCAAAAAGAATTAAATAAAATTAGGGGGAAATAGCTTGAAAGAGTATAAAAAATTTAGTATTAAAAATTTTGAATTTGAAGTATTTTTAGGGAGTATTTCCATTAGTATAACTATTATTTTAGTTATTATCAATGTGTTTTTTAGATATTTTTTAGGAGTTCAGTTTTCATGGATTGAGGAAGTATCTGTTGGGTGTTTTATATGGACAGTATATTTAGGGGCAACAGCAGGATATAGAAAAAAAGGCTTGATAGGTGTTGATGCTTTAACAAAGATCTTACCTTTACTTGGAAGAAAAATACTGAGAATAATTACAGATATTTTGCTTTTAATATTATCTACTACAATGTTTTATTTAAGCTGTAGATATACATTTGGTTCAGATAAAATAACTTCAGCATTGGAAATTTCATATGTATATATAAATAGTTCATTGGTATTTTCATTTGGATTAATGACGGTTTATTCTATCTATTTTTTAATTGATGATATTATTCATTTTAATAGATTAGAAGAAGAAAAAGAGAGTGTGGTGATATAATGGAAGCTTTTATACCAATTATAATTTTATTTGTTTTGTTTTTTTTAAATATACCTATTGCTTTTGCTTTGATAGGGTCATCATTATATTATTTTATTTTTCAAAATAATATAATGGGTGTAGATTTAGTAATTCAAAGATTTGTTACTTCTGTAGAATCTTTTCCTTATTTAGCAGTTCCTTTTTTTATAATGGTAGGTTCTGTAATGAATTTTTCTGGTATAAGTTCTAGTTTAATGAAAATGGCAGAAGTTCTTACAGGGCATATGATAGGTGGACTAGCACAGGTAAACGTAGTACTCAGTGCTATGATGGGTGGGATTTCAGGATCAGCTAATGCTGATGCGGCCATGCAATCCAAGGTACTTGTTCCAGAGATGGTGAAAAGAAATTATTCAAAAGCATTTTCAGCAGCAGTAACAGCGGCCTCATCATCGGTAAGTCCTGTAATACCACCAGGAACAAATTTAATAATCTATTCTTTAATAGCCAATGTATCTGTAGCTAAAATGTTTTTAGCAGGTTATACTCCAGGAATATTAATGACAATATCACTTATGATAGTTGTTCATATTATTGCTAAAAAAAGAGGATATGCCTCAACTAGAGAAAAAAGAGCAACAATTAAAGAAATTTTACTTCAAGCAAGAGAGTCTATTTGGGCACTGTTAATTCCATTTGGTATAATTTTAGGTTTGAGAATGGGATTTTTTACACCTACAGAAGGGGGTGGAATTGCTGTATTATTTTGTTTTGTAGTAGGAGCTTTTGTTTATAAGACATTAAAATTAAGTCATATTCCAATAATATTGAAAGATACAGTATATGGGACAGGGTCTGTAATGCTTTTAATAATTGGAGCTAAAGTTTTTGGTTATTACCTAACATTGGAAAGAATTCCACAGGCAATAACAAATTTTTTAGTAGGTTTTACTGATAATAGATATCTATTGTTATTTATAATTAACCTTTTATTATTATTTGTAGGGATGTTTTTAGAAGGAGGAGCTGCACTTGTTATTTTAGCACCACTTCTTGTTCCTGCTGTAACTAAAATGGGAATAGATCCAATACATTTTGGAGTAATTATAATTGTTAATATAATGATTGGAGGAATAACACCACCATTTGGATCAATGATGTTTACTACATGTACAATTGTTGGCGTCAAATTAGATGATTTTGTTAAAGAAGTAATCCCGTTTATAGTTGCTTTGCTAATAGTTTTGCTTATAGTAACTTATTCAGAAACAATTGCGTTATATATTCCTAATCTTTTAATGTAGTATTGTTTAGAGGAGGTTTTATGAAAATGAGATTAATTGTTTTTTTAGGAGTTTTATTAAGCTTATTTATAGGGTGTTCAAATACACAAGTTAAGAACGAGAAGAAATTAATAATTGCACATAGAGGTGCTAGCGGTTATTTGCCAGAACACACATTGGAATCCAAAGCTTTAGCTTTTGGGCAAGGTGCTGATTATTTAGAGCAGGATCTTGCAATGACAAAAGATAATAGAATAATTGTAATTCACGATCATTATCTAGATCAATTGACTGATGTTGCAGAAAAATTTCCAAATAAAAAACGAAAAGATGGACGTTATTATGTAATAGATTTCACTTTGAATGAAATAAAAGAATTAGAGATGACTGAAAACTTTAATATTGTAGAGGGTATGAAAGTTCCTGTTTATTCTGGAAGATTCCCATTATGGAAATCTTCTTTTAAAATTCATACATTTGAAGATGAGCTTGAATTTATTCAAGGTTTAGAAAAAAGTACAGGAAAGAAAATAGGAATATATCCGGAAATAAAGGCTCCTTGGTTTCATCATCAGGAGGGAAAAGATATAGCAGTAGAAACTCTAAAAATTTTAAAAAAATATGGATATACATCTAAAAATGACAATGTATATTTACAAACTTTTGATTTTAATGAATTGAAAAGAATAAAAAAAGATTTGTTATCTCGGTTTAATATGGATATAAAATTAGTTCAATTAGTGGCTTATAACGACTGGGAAGAAACTATGGAAAAAGATAAAAATGGAAAATGGATAAATTATGACTATGATTGGATGTTTACTTCAAAAGGGGTAAAAACAATTGCTAAGTATGCAGATGGAGTAGGTCCAGCATGGTATATGTTAATTGATGATAAAACTTCTAAAAAAAATGATATAAAAATAACTCCTTTGGTAAGTTATATATCTGAAGAAAATTTGGAGTTACATCCATATACTGTGAGAAAAGATGCTTTACCAGAATATTTTGAGAATATAAATCAAATGTATAAAGCTATTTTCACTGAAGTAAAAGCTACAGGAGTATTTACTGATTTTCCAGATCTAGGAGTTGAATATTTAAAAAAATAAATGAAGAAAAGGTGGTTATTTATGCAAATGGAATTATCAGTTTTAGTAACACGATTGTTGATTTCAGCATTTATAGGAAGCCTCTTAGGATTAGAAAGAGAACTCAAAAATAAATCAGCAGGATTTATTACTATAACTTTAGTTTGTTTGGGAGCTACCATAGTAGCGTTGATCCAAGAAGAATTACTTTTAAAGCAATTAAATTTAATTGCTAAAAATAGTGATGCAATAGGGATTATAAAAATTGATGTAACGAGATTGAGTGCTCAGGTTATTTCAGGAGTTGGGTTTATAGGTGGTGGAAGTATTATTTATACAAAGGATAAAATTTTAGGAATAACTACAGCAGCAATCCTTTGGATAGCAGCATGTATTGGACTTGCTATTGGTTATGGATTTATATATTTAACAGTGGGGTCTATTTTTCTTGTTTTGATTATTTTAATTGGAATGAAAATTTTTGAAAAGAAAGTAATTTATAGATATAAGGTAAAAGAAAAAACTAGTAGCCACTAAAAATTTATTTTGAAAAAAAATTCAAATTAGTATAAAAATAACTAATTTGAATTTTTTTATATTATATTTTATTCAATAATTCCAGCAGCCATACGAGGACCACCACCACCTAAAGGCTTTGGATGATCAGAATGGTTATCTCCGCCAAAATGAATCATTAATGATCTTCCTTTTATTTCTTTTATAGTTAAACGAGGAGCTAATACAGGATTAGTAGATGTTCCGTCTAAGTTTACATAAAGAGCAGGTAAATCTCCTCTATGGTTATCTAAAGTCCAAGGTTCACCGTGTTTTCCAGTTTTATCAGGGTCATAATGACCACCAGCAGCTCCTCCTAAAACTTCTTTACCATTTATAATAGCAGAACCTATATCTCCTTTTTCATGTACATGGAATCCATGAGCTCCAGGAGTTAGCCCTTTTAGATCAGGAGTAAAAACAGTTCCATATTTACTTTCTGTTATTTTAATTGTTCCTAGCGTTTCGTTAGTTTTTAAATCTTTCATTTCAACATTTAACATCTTTCCATAAATATTTGTTACCAATAAAGTAGCCATAATAAAAAACATTGATTTTTTCATGTTATTCTCCCTTAAAATGTAATTATTATAAATAGAGTATAATATTAAAAACTTAAATTAGCCAAATTATTTGTATTAATAATATTTTTAAAATTAAAATATTTATTGAATATCTAAATAGATTGGAGTTGCATCACCTAGTTCTGATTGTTTTATTGCTGCTTTTGTTAATTTTTTAAATAACATAGTGAGCTCAGTAGCTCCAGCAATGGAATCGATAGAATCTATATTTTGAGATTCTATTAACTCGTTGTTTAATTTTTCACGGACTTTATTGAAATTAGTTCCAGATTTTTTCATCCAGATTTCATTATACTTAGTATCATTTGTTTTTAATTCTCCATTACTTTTAAAGCCTTCGATTAAACTTTGTGAGATTTTTCCTTCTTTTATAATTAGTTCAACCTTTGTTTTCCATGGTTTTCCTGGTCCTGTAGCTTCTTTTAATGTTTCAGCAATATAAGTACCATCTTTTAAATTTGAAAAAGAGATTGTGGAAAGTATTAAAGTGAACAAAAAAATTTTTTTCATGGCTACCTCCTTTTATTAAAATATTGTTATAATATTATTCTTCACAACAATCTGTAGGAGAAGATATAGGTTCTTCTGTCATTTCTCTTTCTGCAATTAAGTCTTCAAGGTGTTCTTTAGTTTCAATTAAAGATTTTATATCCATATCTTTGAAATTAGATGAATTAGATTTTTTTATGTTTATTCCTTGACTTTCTAAAAAACCATCAACTTTATCTTGATTTTTTTTATAAACATAAAAACCTAAAGCAGAGATACCTACCCCTAATAAAATTCCTGTAATATAATCTTTTTTTATTCCACCATTTGCATTTCTAAACATAATTATTTCCTCCTTTGTTTTTTTAAAATTAATTAACAATTATAAATTTATTATCATTTTTTGTAGAAATATTTTTTTTGTTAAATATAAGGTGATGCAAAGCTTCACTAATATTACTCGCATTTTTATCATCTTTTATTGACAAACTATAGCAATAGTTATTAGTTTTAGGATTCTTTATTCTAAGAACTTTAACTTCTTTTACCTCTCTATATTTTTTAAAAATATGTCTTCCAAAAGCAGTGAGCCAAGCTAGCCCAATGGTAGAAAGTGAAGGTTTTGTTATATAGTTCTTAAGAAGATAAAAAGCGGGTAAAACCTCTAAATCAAAGACTCCTTTTCTAATTGTTTCACTATAAGCATGTTCTAGAAGAGAGATTCCAGTACCTAGTAAGGATAGTTTATTTAATAAATCCTGTAACTCAATATTACTAGGATTAAAAAGTTTATTAAGAGCTGATAAAACGATAACCTCTCCAGAATAAAAGAATAGTCCATTATCATTTTTTTCATTTTCTTCTTCTAAAAGTTTAATGGGAATCATTCCATTTTCTAAAGAAAAAGCTGTACAAATTCTATAGATCATCTCTTGTAATAAAATTTCATTTTGATCAAAACTAATAAGTAAAGTATCAGATAATTTATTATATCTAATAAGAGTTCCTTTAAAGTCACCAATAATTAATTTTTTAAATGTATTAAAATTTTTAATTGATGAAGATAGTCTTACTCTAATACGATTAGGTAAAGCATGTAAAATTTTAATGGTTGGCTTTTTATTCATAAATTCTCCTATTTTTTCATTTCAAAACGCAGTAATCTAAGGGAATTTCCAACTACAAGTAAAGTACTAGCATTGTGAATGATGGAACCATAAAGTGCAGGTAAGACACCAGCAGCACCAAGAACAAGTGCAAAACTATTAATTCCAATACTTAAAGCAAAATTTTCCTTGATTCTAGACATTGTATTTTGAGATAGTTCCAATGTAGCAGGAATCATCATGGGGTTTTCACCTGTAATAGTAATATCTGCGGATTCCATTGCAATATCTGTTCTAGAACCTCCCATAGCAACTCCTACATTAGAATAAGCAAGAGCAGGAGCATCATTAACACCATCACCTATCATAGTTACACAGGCTCCTTTAGATTGTAATTGTAAAATATTTTTAGCTTTATCTTCTGGCATAAGTCCAGATTCAAATCTATCCATTGCCATTCGTCCAGCAACTATTTCAGCTTGGTTTCTTTGATCACCAGTAAGTAGAATTATATCATGGACTCCTAAATATCGAAGTCTATTTATTGATTTTTTCATATTTTCTCTAAGAGAATCATTTACTCCAATAAGTCCAATAAGTTTATTATTTTTAGCTACAAAAATAATGGTCTCTCCTCTAAGTGTTAGATTTTTAATAATATCATCATATTCAGTTAAAGAAATATTATTTTCTTCTAAATATTTTCTACTTCCAGCTTTTATATTATCTTCTCCAAGGATTGTGGAAACACCTTTTGAAACTTCTATAATACATTGGGTATGTTGTGGAAGAGAATATCCCATACTTTTAACTTTGTTTAAGATAGATAGTGCTAATGGATGATTAGAAGTTTCTTCAGCACAACCGGCAAAAATCAAAATTTCTTTTTCTGTTGTATTACCAATAGGAGTGATAGAAGTAACTTTTGGTTTTCCTTCTGTAAGAGTTCCAGTTTTATCTAATATAACTGTGTCAGTTTTTGAAAAACTTTCAATAAAATTGCTACCTTTAACTAAGACTCCATTTTTAGCAGCAGTGGAAATAGCCGCAGAAAATGCAGTGGCAGTAGAAAGTCTTATTCCACATGAATAATCAATAACAAGCATACTCATAGCTCGAGAAAAACTTTTTGTACCTAAATAAACGATAGCACCTAAAAGAAAATTTAAAGGGATTAACTGTGCAGAAAATTGATCAGCATAAGATTGAATAGAAGCTTTGTTATATGTAGCATCTTCTACTAATTTTATAATTCTAGATACAGCAGTATCATCACCTATTTTTTCAGCCATTATGGTTATTGTTCCTGTTTTCACAACAGTTCCAGCAAAAACTTCTTCATTTATACTTTTATTTACTGGCATAAATTCTCCTGTTATAGAGGCCTGGTCAATAAGTGCAGAACCTTTTATTATATATCCATCAACAGAAATTTTATCCCCGGGATAGACAACAATTTTATCACCCTTAATAATACTTTTAATAGAAACTCTTTGTAATTCTAGGTCTGATATTTCTTTTAAAACAAAATCCTCCCCAATACTTAACATATCTTTAATAGCATTTCTAGTTTTTTGCATTGTATAAGCTGTTAAGAGTTCTGATAAATTTTCCAATAAAATAATAGAAAGAGCAGATTTTTCTTTTCCTATTAGTAGACTACTTAAAATAGCAGAAGAACTAAGAGTATCAGCATTTGGTCTTCTAGTTTTAATAAGAGAGAGAATCCCACTTGATAAAACTGATTTAGACAGTGAAAGAATTGTAAATGTTCTCATATTAAATATTTTTGAAATTAAAGAAATGTTTAATGGAGCAGGTTTTTTTATAAAATAAATAAGAGTTAATGTAGTAGATATTATATTTTTAATATTTTGGGAAACTGAATTTTCATCAAATTTACGTTCTACTACTAATTGTGTATTTTTAGCTGTTCTCTCTCCTCTGTAAGCAGGTAAAGAATAGGTTGAAATAATCCGATCTAAAAGTTCTTCAATATTTTCTCTAGAAAAATTTGATTCATCAAAATAAATAAGGAAATTGGCAGTTAAAATATTGATTTTAACTGAAATAATACCTGAGGATGTAAGAATACTATTTTTTATTTCTTCACTATATTTCTCAAGATATAACAAGGCATTGCATGAAATACGTACTCTTCCAAAAACATGGTGTTTTGTAATACATGAAAGTAGAGGAGTATCTGTTATTTTAGTCATAAGATTTCACCTTTTTTTAAAAGATTTTTTTTTAATTCTTCATAATATTGTGAGAAATTTAATTCTAATGTTTTAAGTGGTAGATGTTTTAAATCTTTCTCTTTTTCCATTAAAGTTTTCATAATTATTTCCAGCCATTGAACTATTTCTTTATCTGTTATACAAGATGTATCATAGAGAAATAAAACCTTATTAGTCATATATGAATAAGAGATATCTTGAATACCTTTTTTTAATTTTATTAGGTCGCTAAGATAGGTTTCATATTCTTTAGCTTCGTGGGGAATTAGCTCTAAACCAGGAACAGAAACTCTTAATCTACCTGGAATACTATGAATTATTTTTATTTTATAAAAATATAGCATGGTACTTTTAAAGATATTTAACATTTTTTAATATTTCCCCCTTAATAAAAGACCATATCCCCACCATAATAAAGTGATTCCATTAGGTAAAATAGGATTAAGCCTAGTTTTTATTATTCCAGTACTAATTAATGTAAGAGCTAAACTACCTTTTAAATCTAGAAGCCCCTTACTTTTATCATAGATTAAATTATTAAAGATAGTTAAGATATTTTCAGAATTCTTAGTAATAATTCCAGTTTTCTTTTTATTTATCTTATCTTCTAATTTTAAAATTCTTAAAATTGCTACAATTAATAGCATGGGTTCTAAC
>CAMTIW010000013.1 GCA_947072665.1 uncultured Fusobacteriaceae bacterium
TTGTCTTGTCTTGTCTTGTTTTTGTCTTGTCTTGTCTTTTTTTTGTATTGTATTGTATTTTTTTTTTATTGTATTGTATTGTTATAGTATTTTTATAAAATCAAATTAACTTTAATTTATCTATAGGTGTTTATAAATATTAAATTAATAATTGTTATTATATTATTTTTTGTATATTAAACATTATTTATTTTTTATTGACAAAAAAAATTAAAAAATTAAAAAAAATGCATATATTAATTTATTAAAATTCAAACTTTTTATTTTTTTTATTCACAAATAGAACATAATAAATCAAATTTAAGTATAATTTATATTTTAATGATAATATAGGATAGCTTATTTTATATTTTTAAAAACTATAAGCTTTTCTATTTGGCCATTAAGTTTAAAACGATTTCTTTATGTCCCACCACTAAAGTAGTGGGCTTTAAAGAAATGATTGAATTATCTTTTTTTTCCAAAAATTCTAAGCACATATAAGAACATATTAATAAAATCCAAATATAGAGACAATGCTCCTGAAATTGCAACTTTATCCAAAATATCATCGTTATTTTGAGCTAAATAAATGATTTGTTTTTTTATTCTATTCACATCATATGCAATAAGAGCAGTAAATAAAATCACTCCAAAATATGATAACATCCAATATAGCGTTGGAGATTTTAAAAAGAAATTAACAAAGCTTAAAATTACTAAACTGATAAGTCCGCCTATACATAAATTTCTAATTTTACTAACGTCTTCCTTGGTGATATAACCATAGATAGACATAACTAAAAAAACAATAATTGCAATACCAAAAGAATAAGTTATAGATACTCCAGTATAAATTAATGCAACTGTGGATAATGTAATACCATTTAATGCAGAATAGATAAGAAAAATTAATCTACTTGTAGATATATCGATAGAGTATACCTTCATTGAAAATCCAAAGACTAAAATAAGTTCAGCAATAAAGAACATATAAATATATTTTAATGAAAAATTTAAAAAACTTGGATTAGAAAGTGTTAAATATGATGTAAGGATTGTAACTAAAAGACCAATAACCATCCAACTAAAAACAGAAGTCATTTTTTGTCCTACTATTAATTCTAAATCACTTTGTAAAGTATAATTTTGTTTGTTACCATTATAATTTTCCATAGAGTCACTCCTTTATTTTTATTAAAAAATTAAATTCTTTCTTTTCCTTCTTGATATCCAATTTTTTTCTTTATCATATCTTCAGGGATATTATTTTCTAAATATTTAGCATGCTTAACAAATATATCTTGAATTTTTTCAATTTCTCCAAGTCCTTTTAAATTAATAGAAACATTATAACCTTTTTCAGTAAAAAAATTTTTCCAATCTTCAGCAATATCATTTTTAGCATGTTCACCAGCGACGAACATGAGAGGCATTAATGTAATATTTTTTTTGTTATCTCTATGAAGAAATTTTAAAACATTTTCTATGGAAGGATAGCCTTCTATAGTGCCAACGTAAAAAGATTTATTTAAATCTTTAGCAAGATAATCAAACATTGCATATGCAGAAGTTGCAGGATGATGAGAACCATGACCAACAAAAACAACCGCTTCATCTTCTTTAAGTGGTCCTATTTCTTCTGCTAGAATCTCAATAACTTCTATATAGTCAGAAAAATTTGTAAGTAAGGGAGTTCCTATTCTAATCTGATTGAAATTTTTGGAATAAGATTGAATTTCATTTTTTACAACATCCATTTCAATACCATTTATAATATATGTAGGTTGAACTATTAAATCTGTATATCCTTCTTCTTTTAAATATTCAAGAATTTCTGAAGTATTAAATATATTAACTCCCCTTTTTTTTAATATTCTATTAATTATTCTAGATGTAAACACTTGATAGAAATCCAAATCATTAAATTGTTCCATAAATTTTTTATTAATAATATCTAAAGTTTTTTTTCTGGTATCTTCATGAGTTGTTCCAAAATGAGTTAATAAAATTGCGCCTTTTTTCATTTGATTATAGAAATTATTTTCCAAAATTTCACCTCTTATTATATTTATAGTATACTAATTATTTTCACTTAATATTTATTTCTTTAAATACCTGAGAATTATTATTATCCATTGGAATAGCTTGATATTTGATTTTAGAGAAATCAATTTTTTTCAAGTCAATGAGTCTAATTTGATTATTGTACATGGTTTTATAATAGAATTTTTTTTCTGTTTGGTTAACAGCTGATGTCCATTGTGTAGCACTTGGAATATCTTTTGGAATCTCCTCTTTACTTAAAAATTCTATTCCAATAGGAATATCAAAATTATTTAAAATATGAAAAGCTTGTTTTATTCCAGACTCACCATCTAGAAAATCAGGAGCTGTATTAACAAAAAATGCAGCCCTAACAAATCGTGAAGCAGGAGTAATATCTCCAGGTAGACCTAGTAAACCAGACCCTGTTCCAAATGGAAAGACAACATGATTTTTCATTTTAAATCCTTTAGCAGCTCCTGGATATAGATTTACATAGTTATTTAAATTGGTTAAATGCCAGCTATAATCAGGAGCATTTGTAATAACACCTAGTTCATTTTCATAAACTTTAATTTCTCCATGATTTATTATTTCTATAACGATATTTCCACCCTTAGCATCACTAACTCTCCAATGTCCTGTAGGAGAAGGAATACCATTTTCAATAAAAATAGGAACAATATTTATATTTTTAATAGCCTCTTTAACTTCTTCAACTGTTGAAAAACTACTTAAAAACCATTTTACAAGGTCCATATCAGTAATATTTTTTTTAATATTTTTTTCATGATAAGGGGATAATTTACCATAATTTTTAAAGTAAAAAATTCCAGCATTCAGACCAGCTTCGTTAATACCTTCACCTATAAATCGATCTTCACTTACTGAAGCCCCAACAAATCCATATTTTCCTTTCCATTTAAAACCAGTTTTAGAGGTTGGTAAAATAGATTCATAATTCATATTAGAGGGCATTATAATCACTTTACTATTGAGATGATTTTCCCCCCATTCGATTGTTCTAGCTTGGATGAAATCATTATTAGTACTTTTTAAACTTATACCAGTACAAGAATTAGATTTAACAGAAATTAAGCCTAAAAGACAGACTAATAAACTTATTTTTTTTATCATAATTACTCCTTTTTATATTATTTTTAAAACTTTATCTAATATATTCTAACATAATATATTATAGATTTCAAAATTAATAATAAAAAATTATTTTTGTTTTGAAAATAAAAATAATAGTTAAGCTAAATACAAAGAAATAAAAGTATGATATAATAAAAAATAGTTAAAATATTTTTTAAAAGGAGTACAAAATGAAAATTGAAATAAAAAATAAAAAATTATCTTATGAAATTAAAGGAGAAGGACCAGTTATTATATTTGTTCATTCTTATTTATGGGATAAAAATATGTGGAGACCTCAAATCGAAGAATTATCTAAAAATTATAAGTGTATTGCAATTGATTTATGGGGACATGGGAATTCTGATTCATTAGAAGATATGGAAGTATACTCATTAGAAGAATTAAGTCATGATATCATTCTTTTAGCTGATGCTTTAAAAATAAATAAATTTAACTATATAGGTCTTTCTGTAGGGGGAATGATAGGAGCTAATTTAGCTATAAACTATAGTGATAGATTGTCTAGTTGCGTAATTATGGACTCATATTCAGGAATTGAACCTCTTGAAACTAAGAATATTTATTTTGGAATGTTAGGAATGATTGAAAAATTGAAAAAAATACCAGATGAACTAAAAGATAAAATAGCACCAATGTTTTTTACTAAAAATGAAAGTTTGACTCAAGGAAAACTCTATACTTCTTTTAAAAAATCTCTTGGAAATATTTCTGAAAATAATATTCAAACAGTTGTAGCTTTGGGAAGAGGGATTTTTGGCAGAATATCTCTTTTAGAAAAACTAATAATGATAAAAACTCCCACTTGTTTTATTGTAGGGGATGAGGATATCCCGAGACCATTTAAGGAGAGTCAAGAAATGAGTATACTAGTTGAAAATTCATTATTATATTGTGTAAAAAATGCAGGACATATTTCAAACTTAGAAAATCCTAAAGAGATAACCAAAATACTATTAGAGTTTTTAAATAAAAATTCTAAATAGACAATTTTCTTTTGAAATGTTAAAATAAGTAGAAAATATTTAAATTTTAGGGAGGGAATATGAAAAAATTATTAGTATTAATGATATTAATAGTATCAACACTATCTTTTGGTATAGATACACACTTGAGATTAGGGGTTGTAGGAAATTCAAAAAATTATGGAACAGAAAAAAAATTAGAAGATTATAAGCCCACTATAGGACTGGAAGTAACTCAAACATTGCTTCTTTTTGATGTTGGAGGTGGAATTCAATACAATCGTAAAACTGATGGAGTAGGAGTTTCAACTGTTCCAGCATATTTTTTAGTAAGATGGAATATTATACCAATATTTATAAAACCATATTTAGTAGGAAAAGTTGGAAAATCTATTTATAGTAGTGATAATCTAAATAATAATGATGTAAAAGGTGGTTATTATTATGGAGCTGGAGTAGGAATGAATATAAGTTTCTTACAAGCAGAATTACTTTATTCTATTACAGAACTTAAAAATGATAGAAGAAATTATGATGACTTAAAACAACTTTCTTTAACTTTTGGTTACAGACTATAAAAAAATAAAAAAAACTTTGTATAGCAAAATATACAAAGTTTTTTTATAATAATAATAATATATAAAATATATTTTTTACACAATAAAAATTATGTTAATATATGTATTGAAGATTTTAAGGGGGGATAAAATGGAAATTATTAATATTGTTGTAAATTTTTTGAATGATATTTTATGGGGATATGTATTAATTGTAATGCTTATAAGTATTGGAACGTATTTTACAATTAAGACAAAATTTGTCCAAATTAGATATCTTGTTCATATGGTTAAACTTTTAGGCGATAGCATGGGACAAAAAGGTGGAGTTTCTTCATTTAAAGCCTTTTGTATAAGTACTGCTTCTAGAGTTGGAACAGGAAACCTTGCAGGAGTTGCAATAGCAATAGCTACTGGTGGACCAGGTGCTATATTTTGGATGTGGTTAATAGCAATTATAGGTGGTGCTTCTAGTTTTGTAGAAAGTACATTAGCACAAATTTATAAGGTAAAAGATGGAGAAGGATTTAGAGGTGGACCTGCATATTATATGGAAAGAGCCTTAAATAAAAAAGGAATGGGAATAGGATTTTCTATTCTTATATCTATAACCTTTGGATTAATTTTTAATTCTGTTCAGTCAAATACGATTTCTTTAGCTTTTGAACAGGCGTTTCAATTTGATAGAACTGTTGTAGGAGTTATTTTAGCTATAGCTACTGGGATTATTATTTTTGGTGGTGTTCAAAGAATAGCTAATTTTAGTGCAGTTGTAGTTCCTGTTATGGCCACATTATATGTAATTATCTCTCTATATATTGTGATAAAAAATATTGGAATGGTTCCAGAAATATTTTCAGATATAATGGCAAATGCTTTTGGATTAAAACAAGTTGCGGGCGGGGGATTAGGAGCAGCAATTATGACTGGAGTAAAAAGGGGACTTTTTTCCAATGAAGCAGGAATGGGATCAGCACCTAATGCTGCAGCAGCAGCGAAAACTTCTCATCCAGCAAAACAAGGTTTTGTTCAAACATTGGGAGTATTCACAGATACTCTTATTATCTGTTCTTGTACAGCGTTTATGGTTCTAATCTCTGGAGTCCATAAAACTGAGGGTTTAACAGGAATACAGTTGACACAAAAAGCTTTGAGTTCACAAGTTGGACATTGGGGAAATATTTTTATAGCAGTTTGTATATTACTATTTGCCTTTAGTTCAATAATTGGAAATTATTATTATGGTGAAACTAATATAGAATTTTTGAGCACAAATAAAATTTGGTTGAATTTATATAGAGTTTTTGTTATTGGAATGGTTATGTTTGGATCTGTAGGAGAACTTGTATTAGTGTGGAATATGGCCGATTTATTCATGGGTCTTATGGCAGTTATGAATTTAATAGCCATTCTATTATTAGGAAAAATAGCTTTTGCAGCGTTAAAAGATTATGCAAAACAAAGAGCTTTAGGATTGGATCCTATATTTAAAAAAAGTTCTATAAAATTACCTTATCCTGAAAAAATAGAATGTTGGGAAGAGTAAAAAAAAGGATAGTCACTGACTATCCTTTAATTATTTTGGCTAAAACTCCATTTATGAACTCATGAGATTTATCATCTCCATAAATTTTAGCAATCTCAACAACTTCGTTAACAACTATTTCATAACCTGTATTTTCATGTTTTAATTCATATACAGCACATTTTAGAAGAGCTTTTTCAACAGAACCTATTCTATCTAAATTCCAACCTTCCATAGTTTCATTGATTAAGTTATTTAATTCTTCATTATATTCTGAAATTCCTTTTACATATTTAACAAAAAATTCTAGAGCTTTAGGAGATAAAATAATTTCACCTCTTTCTAAAAATTTTTCTTGTAATTCTTTTGGTTCTACACAATTCATTTCAGCTTCAAAAACAATTTTAAAAAGTTCTTCTCTAGCAATTCTTCTGCTCATTTTTTCCTCACTTCTATATCAATTTTTTTTTATTAATTAAATTAAAATAACCTTTTTATTATACTATATAAAAGATAGGAATGCTATTTTTTTTTCTATTGAATATTATCTTTATAAAGTTTTTTTAATATTTTGATAAAATTTGGACCACCACTTAGATAACCTATAAAGGATACACAAAATATAAAAATAGTTTTAATAAAACCATATTCAACAAAAAGAAGAGCACCAATAAAGGCAATTAGACATCTTAAATATCTTTTTCTATTTATTAAAAAATTAGTTATAAATTCTTCTAGCATATTAGCACCTCATTATTATTAAGTGATCATGATTAAACATGAGTGATAAATTTAATAACTTTAATTTCAACTTCATTAATTTCAACACCTACAGAGCTTTTAATAGATTTTTTTATATTTTCTTGAATAAATCCACTTTTTTCAGCAATATTTTTGTTGGAATTAGATTCAATAAAGATTCTGACATTAAATTTATTATAATTTTTACTAGTTTCAACTTTCTTTATAATTATATCAGGATCAGTTAATAAAGTATTAAAAATAAGTGTTTTAATTGTTTCAGAGGAAACAAAGATTTTTCCATTATCAGTTTTAATTTCATAATCTTTTTCTCTTTTTAATTTTGAACAAATTTTAATAAAAACTATAAAAATATAAATTATAGAAATATTGAGAATTAACATTTTTAACATAAATGAAGAAAGATTAAATCTATCAAAAAAACTAGGATAAACTACTGAAGTTATACCTATTAATGAAATGAATAATATTCCTACCCATGCTATAAAAAAAATAATTTTTTTCATCATTAAATCCCCATCCTTATATTTAAATGAAAGAGGCCATAAATATTATGGCTCTCCATTTAAGTAATCTTTATTTTAGATATATTAAAGAGGAGAAATATTTTCCTCTTCATCTTCTTCATCTTCTTCTGTTAAAACTTTAATATTCTGAATAAAAACATTAACTTCAACAACTTTCAAACCAGTTAAAGAGTTTACATCCTTAAGTACAGATTTTTGGACATTTTCGGCAACTAGTGCTATATTGTAACCATATAAAACAACAATATAGATATCAATATTACACTCTTTATCTCCTACTTCAACTTTAATTCCATGAGTAGGTCTTTTTTTACCTAATATTTTACTAAATTCATCAGCTACACCACCCGCTAATTTAAAAACTCCCTCAACATCAGCAGCGGCCTTAGCGGCAATAGTTTTAACTACATCATCAGCAATTCGAACATTTCCTAAAGTTCCCATTGTAATACCTCCTATAGCTTAAAATAATTATCTCATATATTAATACATTATTTAATGAAGTTTTCCTCTAAAAATTTTGTAGATGTTTTTCCAGAGTTAAACAACTCATTTTCTAAAACTTTTAAATGGAAGGAAATAGTAGTATCAACACCTTCTATAATATACTCACTAAGAGCTCTTTTCATTTTTGCTATAGCTCTTTCTCTTGTTAAATCATAAACTATAAGTTTTGAAATCATAGAGTCATAATAAGGAGAGATTTCATAACCTTGATATGCGTGGGAATCAATTCTAACTCCATTGCCACCTGGTGCGATATATCTTGTTAAAATACCTGGAGAAGGTAAAAAATCACAATCAGTATCTTCAGCATTTATTCTACACTCTATTGCATGTCCATAGAGATGAACATCCTCTTGTTTTATGTTTAATCTTTCTCCTTCAGCAATTTTGATTTGAAGTTTTATTATGTCAAGTCCAGTTACAAGTTCAGTAATAGTATGTTCAACTTGAATCCTTGTGTTCATCTCCATAAAATAAAACTTATTATCTTTATCTACAAGGAATTCAATAGTACCAACAGAATCATAATTAATTGATTTTGCTAGTCTTACTGCAGATTCTCCCATTTCCTTTCTAACTTTTGAAGGTAGAAAAATAGCAGGAGCTTCTTCGATAAGTTTTTGATGTCTTCTTTGAATAGAGCAATCTCTTTCACCCAAGTGAATTACATTTCCAAATTTATCACCAACAATCTGTATTTCGATATGTCTTGGATTTTCAACAAATTTTTCTATATAGACATCTGGATTTCCAAAAGCAGCATCAGCTTCTGTTTGTGCTGCAACCATATTTATTCTAAGTTCATCATCATTTTTTGCAACTCTCATACCTTTTCCACCACCACCAGCAGTGGCTTTTATCATTACAGGGTAACCAATTTTATCATTTATAATAGTAATAGCTTCTTCAGGTGTATCAATAATTCCAGTTCCATTTGTAAGAGGAACATTATTCTCAATTGCAGTAGCTCTAGCAGTGGCTTTATCCCCCATTTTAGTAATACAATCAGAATTTGGTCCAATAAAAGTTATATTATGTTGGTCACAAATAGCTGAAAATTTAACATTTTCAGATAAAAAACCATAACCAGGATGAATAGCATCGGCCCCAGTAACTTGAGCTGCTGCTATGATATTAGAAATTTTCAAATAAGAGTCACTACTAGAAACTCCTCCTATACAGATAGCTTCGTCAGCTAAGAGAACGTGTAGACTATCTTTATCTGCAATAGAATATACAGCAACAGTTTTAATATCTAGTTCTTTAGCTGCACGAATAATTCTAACAGCTATTTCTCCTCTGTTGGCAACAAGTATTTTTTTAAACATTTTTTCCTCCATAAGCTTTTTGATACATAATGACTATTTTTTTAATTTGATAATTTTTTTGTTATAGTCAACAACATCTCCATCTTGAACTAAAACTTCAACAATTTTTCCAGATACTTCTGAAATAATAGGACTTTGAACTCCCATGGCAAGAATATATCCAATTTCATCACCAATATTAATATCTGAATTTATTGAAAGGGAAATATTGTTATTTTTATAAAAATAACCAATTCCATTAGATAGAATTTCTGTATATATTTCTATTTTTTCTTTTTTAGTAATATTTTCAATGGCATTATTTTTAAGTTGTTCTTCTCGTTTAAAAGGTTTTTTTACTGAAAAATTAAAATCAGGTGATTCATAAGATAATTCAGTAAGATTTTCAGAATCTAAAATTCTGATAAGTTCATCTGTTGTAATATTGTTTTTCACTATATCCTCCAAAAAATTATTTTATTAAAATTTTTTCTAAGCCTATAAGCTCACTCACTTGTTCTAAAAATAAAGGTGATATTGCAATTTTATATTTACTCATTTTTGTTTCTTTCGTAGTACCAATTGCGAAGATTAAAGGTGTTCTTCCTGGATGAGAATTCAAAATTTCTTTTAACTTATTAAATTTATGTTTATTCTCTTGTTCAAGTAAAAGATAACATTTATTTCGAGGCATTCCTCCTATTTCATCTAAACTCATTATATTTTTTAAAATAATTTTACATGTTTCATTTCCTTTGAAGTAATCATTTTGAATATAGCCTTCAATAAAAACAGGAATACCAATTTGAATTCGGTCCATAAAGATGTCGTAATCTCGTGGAAATATTGTAACTTGAATAGAACTAAAGTAGTCTTCTAAAGTAAAAATAGCCATTATTTTAGAATCTTTTTTTGTGACTATTTTCTTTATTGCTCTAATTATACCATATGTTTTTACCCGATGCATTAGTTTTTCTTCATTAACTTCTGAAATGTTTTGTAGTTTAAAAGCATGGATAAGAGTTTTAAATTTATCTAGTGGATGTGCACTAAAATAAAAACCTAAGAATTCTTTTTCAAAATCAAGAATTTCATTAGTATCATATTCTGGAATATTAGATAAATTAAATCTATTTAAAACAGTTTTTCCTTCTCCAAAAAGATTCATTTGTTGAATATCATCTTCCCTTGAAATTCTTTCAGAGTAGGCTAAAACTTTTTCTAAACTTTCAAATTTTTGTTTTCTGTTTCCTGGGATAGAATCCAATGCACCAGAAAAAATAAGAGAAAGTAAAGATTTTTTAGTCAGTCCTATTTTTTTTGTTCGTGTAACAAATTCATCATAAGTTTTATATTCTCCATTATTAATTCTTTCAGAAATAAGTTTATCAACAAAACTATCACCAATATTTTTTATTCCAGAAATGGAGAACCTTATACAACCGTTTTCAGGCTTAAAACCACGAACTGGATAATTAACATCAGGTGGTAAAATGATTAATTTATGATTTTTTGCATCATCTATATAATAAGCTATATCATCAATATGATTCATAGATGTTAAAATAGCAGAATAGAACTGAACAGGATAATTAGCTTTGAAATATGCAGTCCAATAAGCAATAAGTCCATATGCAGCAGAGTGAGATTTATTGAAACCGTAACCAGCAAATTTATTAATGAGTTCAAAAACTTCTATTGCTTTTTCATTTGTATAGCCATTTTTCAAAGCACCTTTGACAAAACTATCTCGAGTTTTTTCCATGGTTAGAATATCTTTTTTACCCATTGCTCTTCTTAAATTATCAGATTCCCCCATGGAGAAGCCACCCATTGTTGAAGCTATTTTCATAACTTGTTCTTGATAGAGAATAACTCCATAAGTTTCCTGTAAAATATTTTTTAAATTAATATGAGGATATTTAATCTCTTCTAATCCATTTTTGCAATTAACAAAGCTATCCACCATTCCAGAACCTAAAGGACCAGGTCTGTAAAGAGCTAAAAGAGCAACTATATCTTCAAATTTATCTGGTTTTAATTTTATCATTAATTTTCGTATTCCATAAGATTCCAATTGAAAGACTCCTGTAGAATCCCCATGACTGAGCATATCATAAACTTTTTCATCATTTAATGGTATTTTATTTAGTTCAATATCAAGTTTATTTGTTTTTTTTATATAGTCTAAAGTTCTTTGGAGAATAGTTAAATTTCCTAAACCTAAAAAATCCATTTTTAAAATTCCCAAGTCTTCCAGTTCTTTCATTTGATACTGAGTAGAAATTGACTCTCCTTTAGAATCAGAATAAAGAGGAATACTATCTGTTAAAGGTTCTCCAGTGATAACTACTCCTGCAGCATGAATAGAAGCATGACGCACACTATTTTCAAGTCTTTTAGATAAATCTAAAACTTTTTGAATATCTAAATCTTCACTATATAAAGTTAAAAGCTCAGGGATATTTTTTATTGAGTTAGCAATAGAACTATCTTGAGGAAGAAGTTTAGCAAGTTTATCTATTTTAGATAGTTCAATTTCTAATACTCTACCCACATCTCTCACTGCAGCTCTAGCTTTCATTCTTCCAAAAGTTATTATTTGAGCCACATGATCATTCCCATATTTGTTTTTAACATATTCAATGACTTCTCCTCGTCTTTCTTGGCAAATATCTATATCTATATCTGGCATGGATATTCTTTGAGGGTTTAAGAATCTTTCAAAGATTAAGTTATGTTCAATAGGATCTAAATCTGTAATTTCTAGAGCATAGGCAACTAGACTACCAGCTGCTGAACCTCTTCCAGGACCTATTGGAATTTTTGATTTTTTAGCAAAAGAAATAAAATCCCAAACAACAATAAAATATTCTGAAAATCCCATTTTACTTATAATATTTAATTCATATTCAGCTCTTTGAACAATTTCTTCAGAAAGGCCTACATAAAAGTTATCATTGATATAATTAGAAAAATTTTCATAATTAAATCTTTTTTGTAATCCTTTAAAAACATTTATTTTTAAAAAATCATCAATAGTTGTTATTGTTTCATTTTTAGGGAATATATATTTAGGGAACTTAAATTTTCCGAATTCTATATGTATATTACACTTAGAAGCTATAATTGTAGTATTATTTATGGCATTTAAAACAGCTGAATTTAGACTTTCTAAATTTGATAAAGGAATATTTTCTTCTTTTTTAAACATTAAACTTTCTAATACTTGCTCTCTACTTTTAAAAAAAAGTTCAGTTGTTTTTATTTTCATCCTTTTCTCATCAGAAATTTTTGAACCAGTTTGAAGACATAACATAATATCTTGAAGAGTATGATCACCATTATTAATATAGTGTGTGTCATTAGTTGCCACAAGTTCTAAATTATGAAATTTAGAATAATTAATGAGCTCAATATTTAGTTCTTTTTGACCAGGTACTCCATTTCCTTGAATTTCTATATAAAAATTTTCTTTTCCAAAAATATCTATATATTCTTGAATAATATTATTTATTATATCAGAAGATTTTTTTTCTAAAATTCCACGGGAAATTTCACCACTCATACAAGCGGATAATGCAATTAAGCCCTCACTATGTTCTTTTAAATATGCTTTTGTTATTCTAGGTTTATAGTAAAATCCTTTAAGAAATCCAAAAGACGAAATTTTTATAAGGTTTTCATATCCTATATTATTTTTAGCTAATAAAATTAAATGAAAATTTTCTCTATTTTGTTCTTCTTTAATATTTAAATTTATATCATTAGTAATATATGCTTCCATTCCAAGTATTGGTTTTATACCTTTTTTTATTGCTAATTTATAAAATTCTATAGCTCCAAACATATTTCCATGATCAGTAATAGCAAGAGAATTCATACCTAATTCCTTTGCTTTAGATAAATAATTATCTATTTGGCCAACTCCATCCAGAAGGCTATATTCAGTGTGAAGATGTAAATGTACAAAGTTTTTCATAGAAAACCCTCCTTTAAGCTTGTAATTAATACAAAATGTTATTATTAAAGTATACATTATTTCTTACTAAATTTCATAGAAAAATATATTTTATATTGAAAATATTTGTTTTATTTGGTATAATATGTGCTAACTATATTATTAATTATTTTTTTGAAATGGGAGTTTATTACAATGAAAAAGCTTGATAAAAATATTTACTTTATGCTGAAAAATAGTGAGATGGGTGCTTATGTTGTAGCTACCTCTAATAGGGGCGAAGAGATAGTAGATATCGAAGAGTGGTTAGTTGAAGATGAATGGTTACAACTGCCGAAAATAGACAAAGAGATACTTAATTTTATTAGTAAAACTAAAAAAAGAGAATTGTTTACAGAATGGGAAGACATATGGGGTGAAGAATTAAGTGATAATAATCTAGGGAATATTGATTTTATAGATAAGTTTAATTTTGATAATAGCTCATTGGAAGAACAAAGAGATACGTCTCAGATATATATAAATGATGAAGGATATTTAGTAAATTTACTTTTAGAATCTGAGAATTTTGTGGACGAAAATTTAAAAAAAATTCAGTATATAAAAGAAGGAAATACTATTTCTTTGAATATATTAGAAGATCCACTAAATAATGAGCAACTTAAAGGAGAACTTTTACTTAATGAACAATATTTAGATTTTATAACAATTGATGACTTATACGCTTTTAGAGATATGAAATTTTATAAACTTAATATTGAAAATGATTCTATGTATGGATTAGAAAATTTAAAGATAAGTTTTAATACAAATGAACTAGAAAACATTTTAACAATATTTATGAGTAACTTTAAAAATATTCCACTAAATTGCTTAGATTATACTATTGAATATGGCTCTAAAAAAACTTTATTACCTCAAATTATAATAGAGAAAATATCTTTGGACAACAGCTTGTATATGAAAGTAATAATAATGGCTTCAACTATGAGTTATGAATTTTTAACAGAGAAAGAAATCACTAAAATAGCTTTGGTTAATACTATGGAGAAGAAAATAGTTTGTTCCCAAGTTGATTTGGTAGAATTAGAAAATACAGTTCAAGAGATAGTTAAATCTCTTATTAAACATCAAAAAAAAATAAAAATAAAAGGTGCATATTTTTTAGATGAAGATAATCTTTTTATTTTACAAGAACGATTAGCTAAAGAATTTATAGGAAAAGATCTTCTTAAATTAGCTACAAAATATAAAGTGATCGGTACGGAACATCTTAAAAAATATAATATAAAAACAGTAAGACCAAAAATAATAGGAAGTTTTAAACATTCTATCAACTTTTTAGAGGGAAATGTGGATATAGAAATAGAAGGAGAAAAATTTTCTATTTTAGATGTATTATCAACTTATAAAACAGACTCATATATAACTCTTAGCGATGGAACAAATGCTCTTATTAATTATAAATATATAGAAAAATTAGAAAGATTATTTAAAGATGGAGATGGTTCTAAAGTTAAAATTTCATTTTTTGATTTACCAATAATAGAAGAAATGATAGATGAAAAAATTTTTTCTGAAGAATTTAAAAAAAGTCGTGACTTCTTCCAAGGGATAAATACAGTATCAGAGTATGAAACTATATTTCCTAAAATAAAAGCAACACTGAGAGAATATCAAGAGTATGGATATAAATGGTTGAGTTATTTAGTTGATAACAATTTAGGTGGTTGTCTTGCAGATGATATGGGACTTGGAAAAACTCTTCAAGCAATTACTTTATTAACAAAGATTCATTCAGAAAAAAAGGGAACTAGTTTAGTCGTTATGCCGAAAAGTTTAATATATAATTGGGAAAATGAAATTAATAAATTTAGCCCAGGATTAAAATCTGGAATTTATTATGGAAATACTAGAGATATTTCTATTATGAAGGGAAAAGATGTAATTTTGACTACCTATGGAACCATTAGAAACGATATAGAGAAATTGAGAAAAGAAAACTTTGAACTTGTTATTTTAGATGAATCACAGAATATAAAAAATGTAAATGCACAGACAACAAAAGCAATAATGCTTTTAAATTCTAATAACAGATTAGCTTTAAGCGGAACACCAATAGAAAATAATCTGAGTGAACTATATTCATTATTTAGATTTTTAAATCCAGCGATGTTTGGTAGTCTAGATGAATTTAATATGACTTATGCCAATCCAATTCAAAGAGATAATGATAAGGATGCTATTCAAGAATTAAAAAAGAAGATTTATCCATTTATTCTTAGAAGAGTAAAAAAAGAAGTTTTAAAAGATTTACCAGAAAAAATAGAACAGACTTTATTTATTGACATGAATAAAGAACAAAAAAGATTTTATGATGAGCGAAGAATGTATTATTATAACATGGTAAATACTCACATAAAAGAACAGGGATTAGGAAAATCACAGTTTTATATATTGCAGGCATTGAATGAGTTAAGACAAATTACAAGTTGCCCAGAAAGCAAAAATATAAATATAACATCAAGTAAAAGAGAAGTACTTATAAATAATGTAGCAGATGCAGTTGCAAATGGACACAAAGTTTTAGTTTTTACAAATTATATAAATTCAATAGAAAATGTGTGTAAAGATTTAGATAAATTTGGAATTAAATATCTATCTATGACAGGAGCAACAAAAGATAGACAAAGTTTAGTGGATAAATTCCAAAAAGATAGTAGCTATAAAGTATTTGTAATGACTTTAAAAACAGGAGGAGTAGGTCTTAATTTAACTTCGGCAGACACTATATTTATTTATGATCCTTGGTGGAATAAAACTGTTGAAAATCAAGCTGTGGATAGAGCATACAGGTTGGGGCAGGACAGAACGGTTTTTTCTTATAAATTAATACTAAAAGATAGTATTGAGGAAAAAATATTAAAACTACAGGAACTAAAAAGTGAGTTATTAGATAATCTTATTTCTGAAGACAATAGTTCGGTTAAATTTTTAACAGAAAAAGATATTCAGTTTATTCTTGGAGATTAGAAAAAGAAAAAATTAAGATAGGGGTTATAAAAAATGAAAAATAGACAAAGATTTAGAGAATCAGTGAATGAATTTTATTCCAAAGATATGTTGTTTAGACTTTTCAAACAATATTTTTTAGATTGGATAGCTGAAGGGTTTATAGGGAGTAACCTAGGTCTTTTTGAAATATCTATGATAACAGAGAATAGTAATAAACAAACATTTTTAGATTTAATAGATCAGATGTTTAGACCACAAAACTTTGAAAACATTTATAAAATATTACCTATACATGTGAAAGAAGTTTTTGAAGAGATAGCCTGGAAAGGAAAATTTAATATAACAAAAGATAGAGAGATATATTTTAAAGAAGAAAAAAATTATGATATAAATAAAGATTTAAGAGAAGAATTTATATTTTTCAGAGCAGAAAGGGATAATAAAAAAGAGGAAAGTTTAGTTTTAGATTATAATATAATAAGAGAACTTAGACATCTTCTCCCAGAAAAACCTTCTAATTACAATATAAAAAGAGATTTTGAGAAAGCCTCAGGATTCATAGCTAACGATGAACAGTTATTTATGGAGAATATAAAAATTTATTATGATTTTTATAGACAGGGTGGAGTTATTTTATCAGCTAGTGGAAAAATATTAAAAGAATCTAAAATTAATATGAAAAAATATTGTAATATAACTGAGTATTATGAAGAAATTAAAGATTTACAATATCTAAAAACAGAAACAATAGGTCTTTTCTTTCACTTAATAAAAGACGATTATATAAATTATGAGAGTTTTAAAATTTCAAATATTAAAGATTTAGTATTGTCTTTCTTATCTGGAAAACTGATAAAAGATGAAAAATTTCATTATAGTTTTTTATATTTAAATTATCTTAAAGGTTTAAAAAATATTACAAGTTCTAATGAAAAATTAAAAGAAGGTTTAGAAACAATAGTAAAAATAATAAAAGAGTTTCCTGTAACAGAGGTCTTAAATCCTAAAGTTAGTATGGAAAATATAATTGATAGAATTTTTTATCAAGATGAATTCATAGAAATTATAGATGTTAAATCTGCTTATGAAGCTATTTATATAAATGAAGCTAATTATGAGAGAACAAAAATAACATCTTATGAGCGATATCAAGATTATATAGCTATACCTTTTATAAAATCAGTTTTCTTTATATTAGGAGTAATGGGAGTGATGGAACTTTATTATGAGGCACCTTCATCAAATAATTGTCTCTATTTAAAAAATGGACATTTAAGTAAGTATGATGGGTTAAAAGCAGTAAAACTTACAGAATTTGGAAAGTATGTATTTGGATTGGTTGATACTTATGATTTTAAAGATTTAAAAGACGAAGGGGAAGTTATATTGGATGAGGATAGACTTATAGCTACAATTATAGGAGAAGCACCATCTAAAGCAATGTATCTGGAAAAAATCTCTGCAAAAATTTCTAGTAATAAATTTAAGATAACTAAAGATAGTTTTTTAAAAGATATAAAAACAGAAAAGGAATTAAAGATAAGAATTAAAAAATTTAAAGATAAAGTTTATGGAGATATACCAGAGTTTTGGAAAAATTTTTTTGAAGAACTAATATGTAAAAGTACTGTTATAAATGTAATATCAGATTATACAGTTTTAAAGTTGAAAAACGATAAAGAACTCCTTACATATGTAGCAAAAGATGAAAGGTTTAAATCCTTTATATTAAAAGGGGAAAACTATCATATTATTGTAAAAAATGATGATATGGGAAAAGTTATAAATCTTTTCAAAGAATATGGGTATAGTATTGATACTTTTATTCAATAAATAAAAATGTGTAGGAGAGAATAGTATGATATTTTTATTTTTAATTTTAGTTTTAGGATTTATTATTCTTATAAAAGGAGCAGATTTTTTAATAGATGGAGCTGTAGCTGTATCTCGAAAGTTTGGAGTTCCAGAAATAGTAATAGGACTTACTGTTATTGCTTTTGGAACTTCCATGCCAGAACTTGTTGTAAATTCTTTTGCAAGTATAGAAAATCAAGGAGCAGTAGTTTATGGAAATATAATAGGAAGTAATATTGCAAATATTCTATTAATATTGGGAATAACAGGACTTATATGCCCTATTCCAATAAAACAAAATACTGTAAATAAAGAGATTCCCTTTTCTCTTTTTGCTATTATTTTACTAATGTTTTTATCTTATGATGGAACTTTGACTAGAGTGGATGCGATTATTTTATTAGTATTTTTTATAATATTTTTAATCTACGTATTTTTTATTGGAAAAACAGCTAAAATAGAAGTGGAAACAACTGGGAATATGAATAATATGAAAATGTTAGTATTTATATCTTTAGGATTTGTAGGTCTTATGTTAGGTGGAAAACTTGTAGTGGACTCAGCTGTTAAAATAGCGACAGCTCTTGGAGTATCTAAAAAGCTTATAGCACTTACAATTGTTTCTATAGGGACTTCCTTACCTGAACTTGTAGCATCAGTTGTTGCAGCAAGAAAAGGTCAGTCAGATATTGCTATTGGGAATGTTATTGGTTCTAATATTTTTAATATTTTCTTGATTATGGGGGTTAGTGGACTAGTGAATCCAGTAGTCTATGAGGCAAAATTTAATTTTGATGTTGGAGTTTTAATATTTGCAACTTTAATGTTAATAGCAACAACTTATGTTGGAAAGAAAAATTTAATTGAAAGATGGCAAGCAGGAGTATTTTTTCTAACATATATTGCTTACTTGTTGTTTTCAATTTATTTTATGTAGTAAAAAAAGACTCTTTTATATTAGAGTCTTTTTTTTTTTAGAAATCTTCCCAACCTTCAACTGTTGAACTCATGTTATAACTAGTAACACTACCTTCAAAAAAATTGGCTTTAACATTACCATCACCTTGAGTATCGGCAAATTTTTCTAGATGTCTATATGGATTTTTATCAAAATTTGAATAAATTGGCTTAAGTCCAATGGATTTTAATCTTTCATTGGCTAGCCATTTTGTATATTTTTCAGTACTAGCTTCAGTTACTCCAAGTATTCTATTACCAAGAATATGGTTGGTCCATGTTATTTCTTGATCCACAGCAGTTTTAAACATCTCATAAATTTCCTCTTCATTGAAAAAATCTGGATATTCATTTTTTATTTCTTTTATGATATTTTGGAAAAGAACAACATGGGAAAGTTCATCTCTATTGATAAGTTTTATAATATCAGAAGTTCCCATCATTCTATTTCTACTGGATAAAAGATAGAAATAATTAAATCCATTGTAAAAATAAATTGCTTCTAGGAGATAATCAGCAATAATAATTTTAGAATAGTTATTGTCACAAGGATTATCTAAAAAATCTTGATAAATTTTAGCTATATAACTATTTCTTTCAAACAAAACTGTATCATCTCTCCATTTATCATATATAGAATTTCTTTTTTCTTTAGAAAGAATAGATTCTATAATATATTGATAAGATTGAGAGTGAATTGCCTCTTGATAAGTTTGTATAGAAAGTAATAAATTAACTTCTGGTGCAGTAATATAATCAGAAACATTGGGGATATTATTAGTTTGTATACTATCTAAAAAAATTAAAAAGGATAAAATCCCATCATAAGCATCTCTTTCTTCTTCTGTTAAGTTTTCATAATCATTTTTATCTTGGGTTAAATCAACTTTTTCAGGAATCCAAAAATTTCCCATCATCCCTCTATATAAAATATTTGACCATTTGTATTTAACATTGTTTAAATTAAATATATTAGTAGTATTACCTTTTATAATTTTTCTTTCCTCTAAAGAATCACTTCCTTTGGGATTAAATAATTTTTTTCTATCCACTACAACTCTCACACTCCTCTTTTTGACTCATTATATCGGTACTCTTTTGAATAGTTCGAGTATAATATATTGTTTTACAACCACTTTCCCATGCTTTAAATATCGTATCATAGATATCTTTAGCTTTAATATTTTTATTTAAATCAAAAAGTAATTCCATTGAAACACCTTGAGTTGTCCAATTTCCAATTTTTCCCATTATAGAAACATATTCAATGGGATTAATTTTTTTAAACTCAGGATAAAACCAAGAGAAATCTCTTAAATATTTTGCAACTCTAGGGACAGCACCTTTTTGATTTTTTTCAATAAAAAATCTTGAAAAAATAGGAATAACAGAAGCACTAGAACCCATAAGAAGAGAGGTTGAAGTATTGGGAGCAATAGCAGTTAACTCACCATTTCTAAGTCCATATTTTTTCATATCTTCAAATATCGACATCCACAATTCTGAAATCTTAGAATTGTTTTTAAACCATTCTTTATCATGTTCAAAGAAAATTCCTTTATCCCATTGTGAACCTTTAAACATTGGATAAGTACCTCTTTCTTTTGCAAGGTTAATACTTCCTTTTAATGTGTAAAGAGCTATTTTTTCAAAAATAAAATCAATTTCATCACTAGCTTCATCAAAAACTAAATAATTTTTAGCTAAATAATCTGCAAGACCCATGGTTCCAACACCAATAGTTCTATAGTTTAAATTATGTTTATTAGATTCTTTAATAGGAGTTAGGGTTAAGTCTATTGTATTATCTAGAATTCTTACAGCTAATGTGGAGAAAAGTTCTAATTCCTCATCTAATATTTCTGCTAGATTTAAAGAAACCAAATTACAAGTATGAACTTCTCCTAATTCAACAGAGACATTACCTGTATTTCCATTTTCTGAATCTTTAAAATTCTTAGAAGGAGAGAAATTTGAAAAACTTTCCATGCATAGGTTTCCATTTCCTATCATTCCAGAATGAATATTATGATTTTTCCTGTTAGCGGTATCTTTGAAGAATATATAAGGCATTCCAGTCTCTATTTGGGATTTCATAATATTTTTAAATAATTCTTTAGCAGAAATCTCTTTTTTAATAATAATTTCATTATCATTTTCTAATATATGATAGAATTCTTCAAATTTTTCACCAAATAATTCTGAGAGTTCTAGATTATATTTCTTTCTTATTTCATAAGGGTCAAAAAGAGTCCAAATTTTATTTTCTTTAACCCTTTTCATAAAAAGGTCAGAGATAACTATTTGAGGATAAAGATCATAAGCTTTTCCTCTTTGATCACCATTTTCTGTTTGTAATTCTAAAAAATGCTCAATATCTAAATGCCAGGAATCAATAGCAACAGTTACGGCACCTGCACGTCTTCCCTGCTGATTTACTGCAACTGCAGTATCATTTATTATTTTGATCCAAGGAATGACACCTCCACTAGCATTTTTATAACCATTTACCCAAGAACCTTTTCCTCTGATTCTAGAGAGGTTAACTCCAACACCGCCTCCATTTTTACTTATTTTAGCAATGGAATCAATATTATAGAAAATTGATTCTATATTGTCATCAATAGCCAAAACAAAGCAAGATGATAAGTTTCCTTGTGGAATTCTTAAATTAGCTAATATAGGAGTGGCAAGAGATATTTTTTTTAGTGAAAGAGCATTATAAATATCTTTTGCTACTTCCACTCTATTTACTTCATGGATAGCTAAAAGCATGGCAATAGACATATATACCTCTTGTATAAGTTCCCAAGTTTTTCCTTGATATTTAATAAGGTATCTATTTGAAAACATATTTGCCCCTGCATAGTCATAGTTCATATCTCTTTCTGGGACAATAAAACCGTTTAAAAGTTTTAGTTCTGAGCTAGTGTAAGAAAGAAGTCTAGCATCATAAATATTGAGATTACAAAGTTCTTGAATTGTTCTTTCAAAATCTCCATAGCTAAAACCTCTATTATGAAAAACCTCTTTTTCTACCTCCATCATAAGTAGTCTACCAGCAACAAAAACCCAATCACTTTTTTCAAATGAAGTCATGGAAACTGCTAAATTTATAAGGGATTCTTGTATTTTTTTTGTACTTATGTTTTCTTGATAAATAGTATCTATATTACTTTCTAATTCAATCATATTAACATCTAAATTTTGACATGCCTTTATCAATTTTTCTCTTATTTTTTCAATATCTAAAGGAATTTGTTGTTGAAATCTATTTATCACATGTCTCATTTTATAGCACCTCTAAAAAATCTTTCATAGAGTAGAAATTCGAGTTATATTCAACGAGAGGTGCACTCATTATTTTTGCTTTACTTGCTAATATTCTAAGGGTTTTAAGATCCTCTATATATTCAAATTTTTTATTTTTGTCTGTAAGAATAATTTTAAGTTCATCACATTGAGAACAATTTTCTTTTCCATAAATTTTAATCATTTTTTCTCCTCATATACAATATATAGTGTTTATATAAAGAATAAATCGCAAATATTGTGAATTATTCCAGTTTCAATTCTATCATAATAACAAATAAAAATCCATATAAAATATCAAATAAAAAAAATATTAATATATAAAAAACAAAATAAATTAGTAAAATATAGATATATATGATATAATTTATAATCTGTTTATATTGATATAGTGTATTTTTATTTTTGTAAAGAATATATTAATATTGTATTGATACAAAAAGTTCTAATTAGTTTAAAGTATTAGAGATTGATAAAAATATATAGTTAAAAATAATATTAATTTAAATTGAGGTATGGAGGTAAAAATAAAAATGGAATTAAAAGATTTAAATTTAGAGAAATTAATAAAAAATAATAGAGAAATAACAAATTTAGGGAACGTAGCTGATTATATTCCAGAGTTGAGTAAAGCTAATAAAGAAGATTTAGGAATTTGTATTCTAGATAACAATGGAAATATCTATTGTGCTGGTGAGTATCAAACTAAATTTACAGTTCAAAGTATATCTAAAGTAGTAGCACTTATGCTAGCTATTTTGGATAACGGAGAAGAATATGTTTTTGCAAGGGTAGGAATGGAACCTAGTGGAGATCCCTTTAATTCTATTAGAAAACTAGAGACTTCAAGTAGAGGGAAGCCTTATAATCCAATGATAAATGCAGGGGCTATAGCAGTTTCTTCCATGATTAAGGGTGATGATGTAAAGGATAAATTTAGAAGACTTTTAGATTTCTTTAAAGAAATATCAGAAGATCAAACTTTAGAAATAAATTCCAAAGTTTATTTAAGTGAATCTGAAACAGGAAATAAAAATAGATCAATGGGCTATTATTTAAAAGATGAAGGAATAATAAAGGGAAATGTAGAAGAAGCTTTAGAAATTTATTTCAAACAATGCTCCATAGAAGTTACAGCTATTACAATAGCAAAATTAGGTCTTTTTATTGCAAACGAAGGAAGAAATTCTTTAGGAGAAGAAATAATATCGCCTAGAATTAGTAGAATAGTAAAAACACTTATGGTAACTTGTGGAATGTATGATAGTTCTGGAGAATTTGCTGTAAGAGTAGGACTTCCTTCTAAAAGTGGGGTAGGTGGAGGAATAGTATCAGTTGTCCCTAATAAATTAGGAATTGGAATATATTCACCTTCTCTAGATTCTAAAGGGAATCCAGTAGCAGGAATATCCTTGTTGGAAGATATTTGTAATGAGTTGAAATGCAGAATTTTTTAAAATATAATATGTAGGGGGTTTTATGATTTTTTTAAACACTATTAATGGAGTTTTATGGTCGTATGTTTTAATTGTGGTACTTTTGGTATCAGGAGTATATTTTACTTTTGCATTAAAGTTTTCTAATATAACTCAAATAAAAGAGATGTTTAGAGTTATGATGGAAAAAGGTAATGGAAAAGGTGTTTCACCTTTTCAAGCTTTTTGTATAAGTGCTGGTTCTAAAGTTGGAACGGGAAGCTTAGCAGGAGTAGCTCTAGCTATATCAGTAGGAGGACCTGGTTCAATATTTTGGATGTGGGTTTTAGCATTAGTTGCAGGAAGTTTAAGTTTGGTGGAAAATACCTTAGCACAAATTTATAAAAAGAAAAAAGATGGAATATTTATAGGTGGACCAGCATACTATATGGAAATGGGAATGAATAAAAAATATTTAGGAATTGCTTTTTCAATTTTAATAACAGTGACGTATGGTTTTATTTTTAATGCAGTTCAGGCTAATACAATAACAGTAGCTTTTGAAAATGCTTATGGAATGAGCAGACTTCATGGAGCTATAATTCTAACAATTTTAACCGGAGCTATTATTTATGGTGGGGTTTCAAGAATTGCGAAAGTATCAGAAATAATAGTTCCAGTGATGGGTGTGTTTTATTTATTAGTAGCTATTTTTATTGTTTTGAAAAATATAACTATGTTACCAGATGTGTTTTCTCTTATAATGACTAATGCTTTCTCAGCAAATGCAGCTATGGGAGGAACATTAGGTGTTATAATAATGGAAGGAATAAAAAGAGGATTGTTTTCCAATGAAGCTGGAATGGGAAGTACTCCCAATGCAGGAGCTAGTGCTTCTACCAATCATCCTTTTAAACAAGGTTTAGTTCAAACTTTAGGAGTGTATGTGACTACTCTTGCAATTTGTTCTGCTACAGCTTTTATAATTTTATTTTCAGGTATTTTAGGAAAAACAAATGCTCAAGGGATAGCATTAACTCAAGAAGCAATAACTCATGAAATAGGAATATTTGGGAAAATATTTTTGATAATTTGTATTTTTCTTTTTGCTTTCTCATCAATAATCGGGAATTACTATTATGGAGTAGTTAATATCGCTTATACGGAGAATAAAAAACTATTGAAACCTTTTAAAATATTAGCTTTGACTATGGTTTTTTGGGGTGCTATAAAAGATGCCCCATTTGTATGGGCAATGGCAGATTTATTTATGGCTTTTATGGCTCTTTTTAATATTTATGCCATAACAAAATTGAGAAAACCAGCTCAAGAAGCTGTATTACATTATTTATCAGAACGAAAAAAAGGTAAAGATCCAGTTTTTACAAAAAATGTTTTATCTAATCCTCAAGGTGTAGAGAGTTGGGATGAAAAAGGAGAAATTTCTCTGTAAAAAATATAAATTTAAAATAAGAGTTGATAATTTTTTATCCACTCTTATTTTTTTTTATATTTTATTTATTCTGAAAACCTTAGAGTTTCCTTACTAAAAAATTCAAGTATTATTTTAATATATGATATGTATTATTTATAGACAAAAATAACACTTTTTATAGATTAAAATACAATGTGTGTTCTTAAATGGAAATAAACTACATAATATTAGACAAAAATATAAAAAAAACTGGACAAATTGAATTTTTTAGTATAGAATAAAGCCTTGCAATGAATATATAACTGAGCATAAAAAAATTTAAGATAAGGAATGGTGTTAAAGTGGAATTGATAAAAGGAACGTTGTTACTACTTTTAGTATTAGGTGGATTTACAGGATTTAGTTTAAAAGCTCCAAAAGGAATGAAGGCTATGGGTGCATTAGCTGGTGCAGCTACGGCAAGTTTTCTAGTTGAAGCTTTTCAAAAATATGTAGGTGGAGATTTATTTGGAATTGCATTTTTAGGTAGAGTTGGAGATTCTGCTGGTGGAATGGGTGGAATGGCAGCAGCAGCTCTTGTTCCAATTGCTTTAGGGGTAAATCCTACTTATGCAATTATGCTAGGTGCTGTTATGTCTGGTATGGGTATTCTTCCAGGGTTTATAGCTGGTTATATAATGTCATTCATTATACCTAAAATTGAAAAGAAAGTTCCAGATGGGTTGGATCTAATAGTGATAATATGCCTAGCTGCTCCAATGGGAAGAGGGATAGCGGAAATTATAACTCCAGGAGTAACATTTGTATTGACATCAATTGGTGGAATTTTAACATCGGCACAATCTGCTAGTCCATTTGTAATGTCATTTATTTTAGGTGGGGTAATAACAGTGGTAGCAACAGCTCCAATAAGTTCTATGGCTCTTACAGCTATGTTAGGACTTACAGGATTACCAATGGCAATTGGAGCTCTTTCTGTTATGTCTTCTTCTTTTATGAATTTCGTTTTCTTTGATAGAATGAAATTCGGAGATAAATCTACTACAATAGCAGTTGCAATAGAACCATTGACACAAGCAGATGTAATTTCGGCTAATCCAATACCAGTATTTACTACAAACTTTATAGGTGGTGGAATAGCTGGTATGATAGTTAACTATTTTGGTCTGATAAATAATGCAACTGGAACAGCAACTCCAATAGCAGGTTTTGCAGTTATGTTTGGATTTAATCCAGCTAAAGATGTTTTGATAACAGCTGGTTTATGTGTTCTTTCTGGTCTTACAGTGGGATATTTAGGTTCTTTAGTATTTAAGAATTATAAAATAAAAACAGTAGCAGAGATAAGAGGTTAGTTTTAAAATAAAAATAAAAAAAGATTCAATTCTGAATAAATCAGAGATTGAATCTTTTTTTTATTTTTTTATTTTTTTTTATTTATTAAAAAGAAGAAAAACAACTTATCGGTTGTATACAACTTTAAACGTGTATAATTAATCGTTAAGGAGATAAATATGTTACAAAAAATAAATTTTAATTTAAACAATATTTGGAATGAATTGGAAATAACCGAATTTGAAAATATGGAAGTGGAGGATAGTTTATATGAGATTTTAGATGTAGAAAAAAGTTTAAATAATGAAAGTTCTATTATAGTTAAAGGGCTCGGTGCTATTTTCATGAGTGCTATAAATTCTAGAGCAACAGATATCCATTTGGAAGCATATGAAAATAGTTTAAGAATAAGATATAGAATCGATGGAGAATTGGTCGAAATAAAAAAAATTAGTAAAACATTAGCTCTAGCCTTAGTATCTAGGATAAAAGTACTTTCAAATTTAGATATTTCAGAAAAAAGAATTCCTCAAGATGGAAGGATAAAAATGAGGATAGAAGGTAGAAGTATAGATTTTAGAATTGCTATTATGCCAACTATACATGGAGAAAAAGTGGCTATTCGTATTCTTGATAAAAATTTTATAGAAATGGATTTACAAAAAATTGGATTTGATAGGATAGATTATGAAAAAATTAAGAGCTCAATAAAAAAATCTCATGGAATAATACTTGTAACAGGCCCAACAGGAGCTGGAAAGTCTACTACACTTCATTCAATTTTAAATTTTTTAAATTCTTCCAATGTTAATATTTTAGCAGTGGAAGATCCTGTAGAATATAGCATAGAAGGAGTTAATCAAGTACAGGTAAAAATGGATATAGGATTAACTTTTGCCACAACCCTTAGACAATTTTTAAGGCAGGATCCAGACATAATTATGTTGGGAGAAATAAGAGATGGAGAGACTGCAGAAATAGCAATAAAAGCTTCCTTAACGGGTCATCTGGTACTTTCTACCTTACATACAAAGGATTCTATAGGAACGATTTATAGACTTATGAATATGGGAATAGAATCTTATTTAATATCTGAAGCATTGGAATTAGTAATATCTCAAAGGTTAGTTAGAAAGCTTTGTCCTCATTGTAGTATTATAGACAAGCATAGTTTTGAGAAAATTGGACTTTTAGGATTGAATGAAAAAATATATTTAAATGGTGAATATTATATTGAAAAAAAAGGAGGATGTTTTAAATGTAATACAACTGGTTTTAAAGGAAGAATAATAATTTATGAAATTTTAAAACTTTCAAAAGAAATAAAAAAATTAATAGAGATTAAGAGTAATACAAAAATTATAGAAGATGTTTCAAAAAAAGAAGGGATGTTATTATTAAAAGAGGTAGGTGTGAGAAAAGCTCTTTTAAAATTAACTTCATTAGATGAAATACTAAAAAATTGTTTTTGATTGAATGATATTAAATTAGGAGGTTAAAAGTTATGAAAGATAAAAAAAATGGATTTACTTTAATTGAATTAGTTGTTGTAATTGCAATAATAGGAATTCTTTCTGCAATAATTACTCCACGTTTAAAACTAAGCTTAATAAAAGCTAAAGATACAAAAGCCATTGCTACTATAGAAACTTTGAGAACAGCTATAAGTATCTACTCCATGGAACAAGGAAAATTGTTAGAAATTGATAAGGATAAAAAATTTTTAAAA
Source organism: uncultured Fusobacteriaceae bacterium (assembly GCA_947072665.1). Classification (GTDB taxonomy): domain Bacteria; phylum Fusobacteriota; class Fusobacteriia; order Fusobacteriales; family Fusobacteriaceae; genus JAGNZR01. The sequence continues at coordinate 28,347 of CAMTIW010000013.1, forward strand.
AAACATATAGATGAATTGAAAAAAGAGGGCTATTTAGATAAACAAGTAGATAAATTAATAGCTGATGGAGGAGAAAAAACTAATGTTTTAATAGAGGTTGGGAGTTTATTAGATGCAGGTGATTGCAGAGGTATGACTATAACTAATTCTGGAAGTTTAGAGAAAAATCCTAAATATAAGTCAGGAGCAATTGGATTATTATTTTCCGATGATGGAACAGAGATATATTTAAATTCTTTAGGAAATTCATTTCAAAATATCAGTGAGAAGCCTCTTGAGGGTTTAACACCAGTAGCAGGTGTTGGTTATGGAGATTCTAACTGTAATGCATGGGATTCAAAATGATAAATTATGAAATATGTATAAAATTAATAGGAATACTCTTATTTTTAGGAATAGTTATCACAGATATAAAGTATTTATATATCCCAAATAAATTAATTCTTTCTGCTACAATTTTAGGTTTATTTTATAATTTCTATTTTAAAGGAAGTATTGAAAAATCAATCTTAGGAATGGGAATGTATTCCTTGCCATATTCATTACTTTATGGCTATGGATCAGACTATTATAATGAAGAAATTTTGGGCTACGGGGATATTAAGTTGGTTATGGGAATTGGAGCTTGGTTGGGATATATAGATTTATATTCTATATATATTTTTTTTATGATAAGTTTTGTAATTGCTAGTATTTACTGTATATATATATTATTTAAGAAGAAAGATTTTAAAAGAAAAATACCATTTTCACCTTTTATATGTATTGGCACTATTTTATTTTTGATATTTGAATTATAGAAAGGTGTATAACTTATGAAAATAATATTTATGTTATTTATTATATTTTTTTTAGTTGCTAGAGGTGAATTAGAAAAAATAATATATGTGGAAGAAATCAGTTTTAGAGGAATATCTCTTTCAGATGCACTTTCAATAATATCCAAAGATACTGGTGTTACTATTGTTAGTGATGTGAGATTTAAAGATGTGATTTTAGATTTAGAAATAAGTAAAGGAAAAAACCTAAAGGAGATTTTAAAAATAATTGGTATAACTAATAAATTAAGATTGGTGGAGATTTCAAAAGATATTTATATGTTTCAAGGAAAAGAAGAGAAAGTAGAAGAGAACAATTTATTAGGGACAATAAAAATAGAAAATACAAATTTAAAATTAGAAGGTGTTAAAATCACTCTATTGGACAGTGACCAAGAGCCAGTAATGAGTGATTATAATGGAAGATTTATAATGAAAAATATAATACCTGGAACTTATATAGTAAAATATGAAAAAAAAGGTTTTGAAATAAAAGGAGAATTTATAACTATTGGAGAAAAAAATTCTAAAACAAATATAGAAATGTCAAAAAAATATGATAAAATATTAAAACTAGAAGAATTAAAAAGTAAAAGAATTATTTATGCTGATATGGTTCATGGGAGAAAAAATGAACGTATTGTTGAAAAAATAATTTTAATAAATATGAAGGCTGAAGATGTAAAAGATATGATAACTTCCCTTATGATTGATTTTTCTAAGGATAAAAACAATGAAAAATCAAAAAAAATTGAAAAAATAAAAAATGAAGAAATAAAGGAAATTGAAAGTGTATTAGTTGAAGACAAAATTTTAGAATTTAAAGTTGTTTCTTTTCCAAAACTTAATACATTAATAATAAGTGGGGATGAATCACAAGTTGGAATAGCTAAAAATTTAATTTTAGACATGGATAAAAGTTTAAAGCAAGTGAGAGTTTCATCACAGGTGTTGGAAGTGACAGATTCAATTTTTGAGGATTTAGGTTTTTCTTGGGCATATACAAAAGGTGGTCTTCAAAGCTTAACAAAAGATAAATCTGAAAATATAATTCAGAAAACTAATATAGGGATACTAACTGAATCTCTTCCAGGAGGTTTGGGTAGTGTAATAAATTTAGTTAAGTCTTTCAATAATAAAAATGATTTTTTCAATTTTTCTATAAATTTATTAGAAGGGACATCAGATGCAAGAATAAGTGCTATTCCCTCTATTCTTGTTGCTAATGGAGAAGAAGGTAAATTTCATATGACAGAAGAAACCTTAGTTTCATACAAGACAGTAAGTACATCTGTAGATAAAGAAAGGGAGATAAATACAGAGGCAATAACTGGAAATGCTGGGATAATTTTAGAAGTAACACCGATAATAAAAGAAGATGAGAGTATATTACTTATTATAAATGTAGAAGTTAGTAATTTTACAGGAGACTCATCTTCTATAACAGCTAAAGGAGGATATAATCCTAAAGTGAGTAGAAAATTATCCACAACTATTACAATAAAAAATGGTGATACTATATTTATAGGTGGGATGAAAACAACTGACATGCTAGAAAATATTAGTAAAGTTCCAATATTGGGTGATATTCCCTTACTTGGAAATATTTTTAAAACAAAAGTTATTAATAGTAGAGTTAGGGATTTATATATTAAATTAAAAGTTGATATAGTTGAATCAAAAACAAAAGAAGATAAATTTTCATTGGAAGGGTTTGAGATATTGAAAATAAAAAAATAAAGTTAGAGAAAAATAATAATTAAAAAAGGATGAAAATTATGAACAGTTTTGGAAGAGTATTAAGAATATCAATTTATGGAGAGTCTCATGGATTAGGTGTAGGTATAATTTTAGATGGAGTTCCGCAAGGAATACAGTTGGATATTGAAGATTTTAAAGAGGACATATCTAGAAGAAAACCAGGGAAATTAGGGACTACTAAGAGAATTGAAGAGGATATTCCAGAATTTTTATCTGGTATTTATCATGGGTTTACAACAGGAGCACCAATAAATATATTTTTTAAGAACAAAAATAATGATTCAAAAGTTTATACTGATTTTAAAAATCATCCAAGACCTGGTCATGCTGATTTCACTTCTACATTTAAATATGAAAGGTATAATGATATAAGAGGAAGTGGACATTTTTCAGGAAGGATGACTTTAGGATTAGTTGCTGGAGGAGTTGTAGCAAAAAAAATAACAAATTTTTTATTGAAAAAAATATCAGATAATTCTTTAGAGGATATTGAGTATAAAACTGAAATAATAAAAATTGGTAAGTTAGTGTATTCAAATAATTCTTTAGAAATAGATAAAGAGATTAAAAGAGTTCAAAGTTTAGGTGATTCTCTAGGGGGAGTTATTCAATGTGAGATATTCAATGTTCCCATAGGATTAGGAGAGCCATTTTTTGATTCTGTGGAATCTCTTATATCTCATGGAATTTTTTCTATTCCTGGAGTAAAAGGAATAGAATTTGGAAGTGGTTTTTTAGGTTGTGAAAATCTGGGAAGTGAATTTAATGATTGTTTTATAAATAGAGAAGGTAGAACTTTAACAAATAACAACGGTGGGATTAATGGTGGTATTTCTAATGGGAATAAAATAATATTTTCAGTAGCCATAAAGCCAACATCTAGTATATTTAAAAATCAAGAAACATATAATTTTAAAAGTGGAAAGATAGAAACACTTAAAATTCAAGGTAGGCATGATGTTGCCTTTGTATTAAGAGTACCTATAGTAATAGAAGCAATGACAGCCTTAGTCTTGACTGATTTATTAATGAAAATTGTAAAATAATTTAATATATAGTGGAGGGAAAATTGAAGAATGAAAATTACATTTCTTGGGACGAATATTTTATGGGAATAGCTATTCTTTCAGGAAAAAGAAGTAAAGATCCGAATACTCAAGTAGGAGCATGTATAGTTAATGAAGAAAAAAAAATTGTAGGTGTGGGCTATAATGGTTTTCCACAAGGTTGTTCAGATGATATTTTTCCATGGGAACGAGAGGGAGCATTTTTAGAAACAAAATATCCATTTGTATGTCATGCAGAATTAAATGCAATACTTAATAGTGTAAAATCAACAAAGGGTTGTAGTATTTATGTGGGACTTTTTCCATGTCATGAATGTGCCAAGTCAATAATTCAATGTGGAATAAAAGAGATAGTTTATCTTTCAGATAAATATAGTGGAACTGATTCAGATTTAGCTTCTAAAAAAATGTTAGATTCAGCAGGAGTGATATATAGACAGTTACAAAATAAAATAAAAAAAATAGAGTTAGAGTTCTAAAAAGTATTGCTAATAATAGAGTTTTATTAGTTTTTAAGATGAAACTCTATTAAAATAAAAAATAAAAACCAAAATAATTAAAAAAAGTGTTGACCTTTTATGTTGATTATGATATTATTTATCTTGTCAACGACAAAAACGTGAATGACAAATAGGACATTAACAACAGAATAGAGAAGAAAAAAGTTCTTGAAAAAGAACAATG
>CAMTIW010000014.1 GCA_947072665.1 uncultured Fusobacteriaceae bacterium
ACTTAGGATCTGGCGTTTCGACGTAAGGGTTCAAGTCCCTTCTCTCGCACCATTTGATTATTAGAGACTTTCTAGGAAGTCTTTTTTTTTACAAAAAAATAATGATTTAAAAATAAAATAGGAATTTATGATATAATAAGAATAATATTAAAATATAAGGATGGGAAATTATGAATTTTGAGGAATTAAAAATTTCAAGTAATTTAATTGAAATGCTGAAAAAACAAGGGATAAAAGAGCGTACTTCTATTCAAGAGGAAACAATTCCTTTTATTTTAAAAGGGAAAGATGTAATAGGGGAAGCTGCTACAGGAACTGGAAAAACGTTGGCGTTTTTACTTCCATTATTTGAAAAAATTGAAAAAAAAGACGGTAAGATAAAAACTTTAATTTTATCTCCTACAAGAGAACTAGCAGTACAAATAAATGAAGAAATAAAAAAATTAAATACAGAAAATATTTTTAATGTGGCTCTTATCTATGGAGGAAAAGAAATAAGTTCTCAAATAAGTAAATTTGAAAGAGGAGTAGATATTGTTATAGCAACTCCTGGAAGACTTTTGGACCATGTAAAAAGAAAAACAATAGATTTATCAAGTGTAAGTAAATTAATTGTAGATGAAGCTGATCAGATGATACAGTTAGGATTTAAAAATGAAATGGAAGCTATAGTTTCTATTATACCTTCTAAAAGACAAACATTGATGTTTAGTGCTACACTAGATTCCGCTGTGAAAAAAATAGCATATAAATATACAAAAGAACCTATTATTGTTTCCATTAAAAATAATGAAGATAAATTTAAAAATATAGAGCAATTTGTAGTAGTAACTTCTGATAGAAAGAAACAAGATACCCTTACACAAATGTTAAATGAAGACAATCCTTTTATGGGGATAATATTTTGTAGAACAAAATTAAGAGTGGATAAATTAGATGAAGTTTTACATATGAAAGGATTTAAGTGTCAAAAATTACATAGTGATATTCCACAATCTAAAAGAGAAAAAATAATGAAAAGTTTCAAAAACTTAGAAGTTCAATTTTTAATAGCTACAGATGTTGCAGCTAGAGGAATAGACGTAACAGGAGTTACCCATGTTTACAATTATGATATTCCTGAAAATAGTGAAATATATACTCATAGAATTGGAAGAACAGGAAGAGTAAAAGAAAAAGGAAAAACATATATACTATTAGATCCAAAAGACAATGTTAATTTAAAAAATCTAGAAGAGCAGCTTGGATTCAAGATACCAGTAAGAGAAGTAACTCATGATAAGGATATTATTTGTGAAAATGAACTTCCAAAACAAAAATATGATAAAAGAATAAATATAAGTTCAAAAAAAATAGAGGCAATAAAAATTATAAAAAAAAGATCGAGATTAAAAAATATTTCTGAATAATGAAATTAAAAATTGACTCATAAGAAAAATTAAGATACAATAATATAAAAAAATAACTCATATATTCCCGAAATACGGTTGGGAGTTTCTACGATTAACCTTAAATTAATCTCTATGAGTGATAAATTTAATCTTTGAAGTATATTCAAATAAAATATATTTATTAATTTTATTATTTATAGATACTTAATATTGTAAATTTTTAGTGCAATATTTTTATAGTATTTTATAAATATTTAATAGATATAAAAATTTTGAAAAGGGATTATTTTCTTTCACTTTTAGTAGAAAGAAAATAATCTTTTTTTTTATCAATTAATAATTATATTAATATAAAAATATTCAGGAGGAGAAATGAAAAACAGATCCATTTATCATGTAGACGGAGTACCTAAATTGAGAGAGGCAATACCTTTGGGACTTCAGCATATTTTAGCTATGTTTATTAGTAATATAACGCCAATTATAATTGTTGCAGGTGTTTTAGGAATTTCCCAAGATATGAAAACTACTTTAATCCAATCAAGTATGTTAGTTGCAGGGATAAATACATTAATTCAAGCCTATACAATAGGTCCTGTTGGAGCTAGACTTCCAATTGTTGTAGGAACTAGTTTTGCCTTTGTTCCAATAGCTATTTCCATTGGGACTAAATATGGTTTTGAGGGAGTTTTAGGAGCTGCATTAGTAGGGGGAGTATTTGAAGCTTGTGTAGGGTTATATATAAAAAAAATTAGACATTTGTTTCCATCTATTGTTACTGGTATAATAGTTTTATCCATCGGGCTTTCTCTTTTACCAGTTGGAATAAAAAGTTTTGCTGGTGGATTTGGTTCTGCCGAATTTGGCTCTTTACAAAATTTAGGAGTTGGTGTATTAGTTCTTGCCACTGTAGTTTTCTTAAAACAATTTGGGAAAGGAATGATAAGTACAGGAGCAATATTTATAGCTACAATTTTAGGACTTATAGTGGCTAGTATTTTAGGAATGGTAGATTTAACTCCTGTAAAAAATGCGGGGTATTTCAGTATACCAAGACCACTTATGTATGGGGTTAGTTTTCATTTAGATGCAATATTTGCAATGATGCTTATGTTTATTGTTTCTGCAGTTGAAACAGTTGGTGATATGTCAGGGGTAACAATGGGTGGAGCAGGAAGAGAAACCACAGATAAAGAGTTATCAGGCGGGATTATCGCTGATGGACTAGGAAGTGTTTTGGCAACTTTCTTTTCTGTTTTACCTACAACGTCATTTAGTCAAAATACAGGAATGATAGCAATGACAGGTATTATGAGTAGATTTATAGTAGGGATAGGAGCCATGTTTTTAGTTGTTGCAGCATTTGTTCCCAAAATAGGTGCTTTATTAACAGTGATACCGCAGAGCGTTTTAGGTGGAAGTTTAATTATGATGTTCGCAATGATTTCTATAAGTGGAATAAATTTAATAACAAAAGAACCTCTAAAAGGAAGAAATGCAATAATAGTTGCAGTTTCATTAGGAATGGGTTATGGTATAGGTACAGTTCCAGGTGTTTTAGAAAATTACTCTGAAACAGTTAAGCTTATTTTTGGTGGTTCTGGAATAGTTGTTTCTGGTTGTATAGGAGTTATATTAAATGTAGTATTACCAGTTGACAAAGAGGTAATTACAGTAAAAATTTAGGGGGATTTTATGTTTGGGTTTAAAAACTATCTTCAAGCAAGGGATATTGAAATGGCATATGAAGAGTTAATAAAGAATAAAAAAAATATAATAATAGGTGGGGGAAGCTACCTAAAAATGAGTAAGATAGTTTATAATACAGGGATAGATATATCAAAGTTAAATTTGGATTATATAAGAGCAGATGAGAATTATATTAATATAGGAGCCATGACAACTTTTAGAGAGATAGAGATGAGTGAGCTTTTAAAAATTTATTATAAAGATTTGTTTTCAGAATCAGTAAAAGATATTTTAGGGATTCAATTTAGAAATAATGTAACAATTGGGGGAACAGTTTTTTCTAAGTATGGATTTTCTGATTTAATTACACCATTATTGGCTATAGATTGTAGAGTTGTTTTATATAAAGGTGGAGAGGTAAGGCTAGAAGATTTTTTAAAAGAAGAAAAACCAAGGAGAGATATTCTTATTGAAATTAAAATTCCAAAACAAAAATCTATTGGAATATTTAAAAGTATAAGAAAAAGTTCTACTGATTATTCAGTTATAAATATTTCTGTTTCTAAAAAAAATATGTTAATGGATAAAAAATATTCTATTGAAAAAAATCTAATTAAAAGTTTAAAAAGTTATACAATAAGTATTGGTGCAAAACCAGGAAGAGCAGTATTAATTAAAAATACAATAGGTGAAAATATAATTAATTCAGATTTGAAAAAAGAGAATTTATTTGAAAAAAATGAATTTATACTAAATTTATTAAATGATGAGACAATGGAGAATTTAGTAAAAGATATATCATTTGGTGATAATATGAGAGCAACCAAGGAATATAGAAAAGAAATGGCAAAAGTATTAATAAAAAAAGCTATCTTGGAAGGTGAAGAAATTGATTTTAAAAACTACAATTAATGGAATAGGAAAGGAACTGCTAATAAATGCGGATGAATTTCTTGTGGATACCCTTAGAAAAGCTGGTTATTTAAGTGTAAAAAGAGGCTGTGATACAAGTTCTTGTGGACTCTGTACAGTTTTATTGGATGGGAAACCAATACTATCTTGTTCTACTTTTTCAGTTAGAACCGAAGGAAAAAAAATTGAAACAATAGAAGGGAGAGAAAAAGACGCAAGAAAATTTGGAGAGCTATTAGCTGAAGAGGGTGGAGACCAGTGTGGTTATTGTGTACCTGGTTTTGTTCTTACTATTTTAGCTATGAAGAAAGAACTGAAAAATCCTACTGATGAAGAAATTTTACATTACATGAATGGAAATCTCTGTAGATGCAGTGGCTATATGTCGCATTTAAGAGCTATAAAAAAATTTATGGAGGTAAATTAGTTTGAAAATTGTAAATAGTTCTATCAAAAAGGTAGATAGTTTAGGGATAATAACAGGAAAACCACTTTATACAGATGATTTATCTCTAAATAATAATATTTTAATAATAAAACTGTTAAGATCTCCCCATGCTTTTGCAGAAATATTAGAGATAGATACAAGTATAGCTAAAAAAATACCAGGAGTTATAGAGATTTATACATATAAAGATGTACCCAATACAAAATTTACCTTAGCAGGTCAAAGCTATCCAGAACCATCTCCGTATGATAGAAAAATTCTTGAAAATTGTGTGAGATATGTAGGAGACCCAGTAGCTATAATTGCTGCAGTAGATGAAAAAACAGCTATAAAAGCTATGCGATTAATTAAAGTTAAGTATAAAGTTTTAGAGCCTGTTTTAGATTATGAAAAGGCACTGGATAATAAAAGTATAGTTCATAAGGAAAAAGCTTTTACAAATTATGATATAGGCTATGATAATAATAGGAATTTGGCCAGTAGAATATCAATGGAAAAGCCAGGAGTGAAAGAAGGTTTTGAAGAGAGTGATGTAATCATAGAGAGAACCTATAGAACTCAAGCTCAAATGCATGGAATGATGGAAACACAAAGAGCTATGACATATATGAATGAAAATAATAGATTAGTAGTTATAACATCTACTCAAGTTCCTTTTCATGTAAGAAGACATTTGGCAAGAGCACTGGAAATTTCTCCTTCCATGATACGAGTGATAAAACCTAGAATAGGGGGAGGATTTGGAGCGAAACAAACAGCTACCATGGAGATGTATTCTGCTTTTGTAACTTTAAAAACAGGAAAACCTGCTAAGCATATTTTTACTAGGGAAGAGGCCTGTACTTGCTCTACAACTAGACATAGTATGACTATAAAAATAAAAATAGGTTCAGATAAAATTGGAAATATAAAAGCTATGGATATAGATGTTATTTCAAATGCAGGTGCTTATGGAGAGCATGCTCCTACGGTTACTCCTTTGATAGCGTATAAAAGTTTTCCTTTATATGCTAAAGTACCTATGAAATTTAAAGCAGATGTTGTATATTCAAATACAATAGTAGCTGGAGCCTTTAGAGGCTACGGTGCAACTCAAGGTGCATTTGCTATTGAATCCATAATAAATGAATTAGCTAAGAAACTTGAAATAGATGAAACTGAAATAAGAATGAAAAATTTAGTGGAAACTAATTTAGAAATAATAGAAAATGAAGATAAAACTATTACACTTGGAAATAATTATATAAGTGGTAATATAAAAAAATGTATAGAGTTAGGAAAGAAACAATTTGATTGGGATTTTAAAAGAACTAAAAGAGAGGTTGCACCAGGTATTTATAGAGCTGCAGGTATGGCTGTAACCATGCAAGGTTCTGGAATTGCTGGACTGGATACAGCTTCAGCTACAATAAAATTAAATGAAGTTGGACATTTTACTTTAATGGTAGGTGCAACTGATATGGGACAGGGTAGTGATACTGTACTGAGTCAGATGGCAGCAGAAATATTAGAGGTTCCCATGAGTAAAATTGTTATTCATTCAGCTGATACAGATACTTGTCCATTTGATCCTGGTGCTTATGCATCCAGTGGAACTTATGTGTCAGGGAATGCAGTTTTATTAGCTGCAAAAAAAATGAAGGAAAAAATATTGGAAGAAGCCTCCATACAAATGAATGAAAGTATAGAAAAGTTAGAATATTTTGGTAGTTATATAGAAAGTACTAGTGGTAAAAAATTAGAACTGAATATTTTAGCTAATAAATCTATTTCTTTTGAAAGACAAAATCAAATAACAGTGACAGAAACATGGGGAGGAAAAACTTCTCCACCACCATTTATAGCAAGTTTTGCAGAGGTAGAAATAGATATTGAAACAGGAGAAATAAAAATAATAAATTTTCTTTCAGTTGTGGATTGTGGGGTAAGGATAAATCCAAACCTGGCAAGAGTACAAGTGGAAGGAGGAATAGCTCAAGGAATAGGACTAGCTCTTCATGAAGATGTACAATATACAAAGAAGGGAAAAGTGAAAAACAATACATTTATGCAATATAAAATGCCAGGAAGAAAAGATATAGGAACTGGAATAGAAGTGTTATTTAATGATTCTTTAGAAATAACAGGTCCATTGGGGGCAAAATCTATTGGAGAAGTGGTTGTGAACTCTCCAGCACCAGCAATAGCAGATGCAATATACAATATTACAGGTTTTAGAGGAAGAAAACTTCCCATAACAAGTGAAAAAATATTCTTTCATTTAAAAAATCATTCTAAGTTTTAATAAATACAATTGACAAAAAGGGGAAAATAGTGATATTATAACTGAAATCAAATAAAAAATTTACTCATATATCCCCATGATATGGTTGGGAGTTTCTACGGTTAACCTTAAATTAGCCACTAGGAGTGAATCAAAATACCTTTTTGTAATACTAAATTATAAGTATTTTAAAATAGGCTATTTTCTTTCACTTTAACTCAGGAAGAAAAGGGTCTTTTTTTTTATTTAAATTGTGTATAATAATGGAGGAAAAATGAAACTTTTAAAAGAGCTTATTTTAAGCGAAGGAAAGGTTATTGGGGATTCAATTTTAAAGGTTGACGGTTTTTTAAATCACCAAATAGATGCAAATCTTATGTATGAAATAGGAAAAGAGTTCAAAAGAAGATTTAAGGATTTAGATATAACAAAAATCATAACGATAGAAGCTTCAGGAATAGCTATAGCTACCATGGTTGCTTATGAATTTGGAGTTCCTTTAGTTTTTGCTAAAAAAGCAAAGCCTTCTACAATGAATAATTTTTATTGTTCAAAAGTTATGTCATATACAAAAAATAAAGAGTATGATATATGCATGTCAAAAGAATATATAAATAAGAATGATAGAGTATTAATTGTAGATGATTTTTTAGCTATGGGTGGTGCTGTTGTAGGACTTTATGATATAATGGAACAAGCAGGAGCAGAAGTTTTAGGAGTTGGAATTGTTATTGAGAAAGGATTCCAAACAGGAGCAGAAACATTAAAAGGAAAAGGACTTAAGGTTGAATCTTTAGCTATAATTAAAGGTTTTCAAGATGGAAAAGTAATTTTATAAGTTAAACATAAATGATGTAAGGAGAAAAAATAATGAAAAAAAATAGTATTGTTATTCTTGATTTTGGTTCACAGTATAATCAGTTAATTGCTAGAAGAGTTAGAGAAATGGGTGTTTATGCTGAGGTTGTTCCATATTTTGAACCTTTGGATAAAATATTAGCAAGAGAACCTAAAGGAATTATTCTTTCAGGAGGTCCAGCCTCTACATATTTAGATGGGTCACCAACTGTAGATCCTGCACTTTTTGAATCAGGAATACCTATTTTAGGAATTTGTTATGGAATGCAACTTATAAGTAAACTTTTAGGTGGAAATGTAGAAAGAGCTGATAAGCAAGAGTTTGGAAAAGCAGAAGTTGTTATTGATGATGAAGCTTCTAAATTGTTTACTGGAATACCAAATAACAGCATTTTTTGGATGAGTCACGGGGACCATGTAAATATTATTCCTAATGGATTTAAACAGATAGCTCATACAGATTCATGTATAGCTGCAATAGCTAATATTGAAAAGAAAATTTATTGTGTTCAGTTCCATGCAGAAGTTACACATTCAGAGTTTGGAAAAGAACTTTTCAGAAACTTTGTATTCGATATAGCTAATTGTGAAAAAAATTGGTCTATGGGTAACTATATAGAAACTACTATAAAGCATATTAAAGAGACTGTAGGAACAAATAAGGTAATGTTAGGATTATCTGGTGGAGTTGATTCTTCAGTAGCTGCTATGCTTATTCATAAAGCAATAGGAGACCAGTTGATATGTGTATTTGTAGATACAGGACTACTTCGTAAAGATGAAGCAACAAATGTAATGGAAGTATATGGAAAAAACTATAATATGAATATAAAATGTGTAGATGCAGAGGCTAGATTCCTTGATAAATTAAAAGGTGTTTCTGATCCAGAAACAAAAAGAAAAATTATCGGAAATGAATTTGTTGAAGTTTTCAACACAGAATCAGCAAAATTAACTGATGTAAAATTCTTAGCTCAAGGAACTATATATCCAGATGTAATAGAATCTCAATCAGTAAAAGGACCATCAGCAACTATAAAATCTCACCATAATGTAGGTGGACTTCCTGAACATATGAAGTTTGAACTTTTAGAACCTTTAAGAGAGTTATTTAAAGATGAAGTTAGAGCTGTTGGAAGAGAACTTGGAATACCTGACTATATGATAGATAGACATCCCTTCCCAGGACCAGGACTTGGAATTAGAATAATAGGTGAAGTTGATAAAGAAAAAGCTGATATATTAAGAGAAGCTGATGATATCTTTATTAAAGAACTTAGAAAAGATGGTCTATATACTAAAGTAAGCCAAGCTTTCGTAGTATTATTACCAGTTAAATCTGTTGGTGTAATGGGTGACGAAAGAACTTATGAGTATACAGCAGTATTAAGATCAGCTGATACAATAGATTTCATGACTGCAACTTGGTCAAGACTTCCTTATGAATTTTTAGATAGAGTATCTAATAGAATTATAAACGAAGTTAAAGGAATAAATAGATTAACTTATGATATATCTTCAAAACCACCTGCTACTATTGAGTGGGAGTAATAAAATAACCCCATCATTACCCTTATTTTAAAGGGTTTGATGGGGCTATTTTTTTATTGATCACAAATTGGCCGTGTTTTAGATTTTATGATATATTTTTATTATTAAAAGAGTTTAATCTAATAAATTAAACTCTTCCAAAAAGTTATTCATATTAGAGGCAATTCTATCGCATTCTTTTATTCCTTCATATGATTCTCTATAAGATAGCCAATATTCTATTGAGCTATTTTTGAATGTTGTTATATATTTTCTAAAGTCACTTTCACATTCTCTTGAGAATAGGTCTGAAATATTGGTTTTTTCTTCATCAGAGAATGAATCTTTTCTAAGTTCTAATAATTGCTCAAGATTCTCATTCATAAAAATTATATTAAATGGAATATTCTTAAGTGCACTCCCTGTCCCCAAAGTAACAAACTCTGTATTGAATAAAGTCTTTAAACAATTTCTTTTATTTATATGATGTGACTCACTATCTATAAAGCAACGATCGGTATCTGTTATGTAAAATATTTTTAATAAATCTTTTGATTTTAAAAGTGTTGAACTCTTCAAAAAACCATTCACTATTTCAGTAATTTTCTTTTTTACATTACCAGTTGTAACTTCATAAGTAGATGTATTTTTAATAAATCCTGTTAAAATATCTCCATGCATCACTTTTACAGTTGCCTTTAACCTCTTCTTGATTATTTGTTCATGTAATGGAATTATCAAGGCATCTTGATCACTAGGTCCTTCTACTATAAATAATATAACTGAAGCCATATTAATCACCTATCTCCCTTAATATTTTTTCAACTTTTGACTCATTTATAAACAGTGGAGTTATATTTTCCTCTGTCCATGTGTACTGAGACCTCAAGTATTTTAATCTAAGATTTGTAGTTTGGGATATCTTCCCTTTAAAGAATGTATAATTTATCTCTTCAGAGTTATTTTCACCTTTAGAAACAGTAGAAATTATAATCGAGTTTCTATCTAATTTTTCCATTGGTAAAAGATTGTGTGATGTGAATATTAATTGTCCTTTTATATATTCAGGAATTTTAGACAGTATAAAAGCTAATAAGTATTCAAAAATATGTACATCTAGTTCATCAACCACTAAAACAGCATTTTCATCTTTTAAAATTCCCATTAAAGAAGATAAAATTACAAATAACTTTATTGTTCCTGAAGATTCATTATAAATATTAATTTTTATATTGTTTTTTATAATATATATATTAACAGAATATGTTTCTTCTCCTTCTTCTTTGTAAGCTAGTCTTCCTTCACATTTTATAGTTGCATTATGAATAAAAAGAGGAAAAAGCTTATTTATATTATTAACAGATGAATTTATTATTTCATATTCTTCTTTTGTATATAAATTTTCTTTTTTATTCAAAAAAATAGTTTTAGTGGATTCATGAGCATTTGAAAATATTGGAATAGCTATTTCTAGATTTGATATAGCTTGATCTTTCAAAGTTATAATATCTAATTTTCCTAAAGACATTTCTAATTTTTTCCAAATTTTTAAAAGCTCTTCTAATTCTTCATTAATGGGATTTGTTTCTTTAAACTTCGAATATTCATTAGATAAAATCAGAAGAAAACTTTTGAAATTTCCAAATTGCTTAATTATACTTTGCAAACTTGTCTTATTCTTTTCAAATAAATTTTTTCTAAAATATTCAAATGCATCATTCTTATTAGAATTTAATGTTATAATAGGCAAAAAATTATCTGGTCCATTATCCAATGTAAATATATTTTTATATACTAAACGTGAATTATTTTCTTTATGATAAATATATTCTTTTATAACGTTAACTTCACCACTATCATTTTTTTGGAAAACTATCCCTAGTTTAAATATATATTTACTATCTAATATTTCCATTGAAATTTCCGAAGTAGTTGTCTCTTTCTTTATATAATCAAGTAGTTTTTCATCATCATAATGTCCTATTTCATAATCTTTATTCATTCCAAAAAAACATTTCAAAAGGTTAATAGCCTCTATAACAGTTGTTTTTCCACTACCATTAGGGCCATATATACCCGATATTTTTGATTTAAAATTAACTGTAGCATCTGATATATTCTTAAAATTAACCATTCTAATTGATTCAATCATTTTTCTAACCTCCTTATCAATAAGTATATTATTATAATATAATAATATCATTAATATTCTAAAAATGAAATATTTATTTGTAAAAAAAGACTTTTTTTAATTCCTTTTTATCTATGTTTCAGATTATATGATATTTAAACAATTATAATTTATTTTTTTCTATCAAGAGAATCTTATGTTTTTTTAATTTAGAGTAGGAACAACTAATTTAGATAAAACGCAAGGCTTAGCATTAGCTTATGTACAAGTAAGAGCAATACAAAATAGATTAGATAAGGTTTTTGGAATAGGAAGATATTTATATTCTGTTAGAAATACATGGCATCCAATTAAATAATCAGGAAAGAGATATTCATTTGTTGAAACACCAAAATTAGAATCAGAAGAGAAAAAAGAAAAGATAGAAAACCTATCTAAATCAACACCTACCAAAGTATTAAGCGTTAATTCTAACTTGTTTTTAAAAACTCTATCCTTTTGCTGAATAAAATACTCTTTACTTAAATATGGTTTAAAATCTAAAGGTAATGATAAACTATTTGAATGTCCATGTAATGCAATTAAGCAATGAGACCATTCACTTTTCCCGCTAACATGAGAATAGTTAAAACTTAATCCTTCAATTTTTTTAGAAGAAGAATTTTTAGATAGAATTGTATCGTGGATAGAAAAAAAACATGGTATTTTGTCATCCATGTCTTCTTTCATTTTATTTAAAGAATCTATTTTTCTAATCTTATTTAGTTCTTTCTCATCCCAAGGAGAGTAAATTAAAAATTTATTAAATGTACTTCTATCCTTTGGAAACATTGTGTTTTTACATATATCAGATAAAGTTTTCTTGGAGGTAAAGAAAATTTAAAATTAATTTGAGAAAAATACTTATCAAAATTAGGATTTAAAGATAAAATGTTCATAGATACTCCTTGTTTAAATTGTTTTGTCGTAATTAGAATTTTACACTAAATGTGTCTATTTTTTAATTTATTTTTTGCACAAGTCGAGTTAATAAGAACTTTTTATTAGTGCTTAAAAATCAATCAAATTTTGTTTTTACTCGTTTTTGTGTTATACGATATTTTTCTTAAGTTTTCTTGAATTAATTAAATAAAATTAGCATATTTAATATATATATATATATTAACATGATTTTTTATAAGGAGGGGGCTATATGTTTTTTTCTGATTTAACAAACGATTTAATTCCTTTAATGCTAGAAGAGGTTGATTTAGATATCAATGAGGATTCTTTATATTTAAGTCCTCGACTAACTGAATATGGTTTAATTCAATATCCATTATTCTTAAAAGAATCAATTATTAATCTTAGCTTTCAAGAATTTCTAATGGCTTTACGAGCTCCAGAAATTTTAAAAACAACTGAAGCTCGAAAAAATGAATCCGGAGGTTATTCATATGCAAAAGTTCCTTTTAATGCAGCTAACCTTATTGCTGAAGGGGAATTTAATAAATTTTATATCAGAGCTCTTTGTAGAAAAGCTATTTCTGAAAACCTTCCCCTTGAAGTTTATAGAGCTAAACCTGTTACAACTCCTAGAGCTAATTCTGAAACGAAAATTGGAATATCTGTAAATCCAACTGAATTACTTGATGATTTAAGAAGTACTAAAGGTATTGATAGTCATTTAGGTCTTCCAAATGGATATAATTCTGGATTAAGTATAAAGATTTCATAATATAAAAAGATCTCTAATTAAGAGATTTTTTTATATTATTTCATCCATTCTACTATTTTGTTACATATAATTTTATCTAATAGAGATTTCATACCTGCACCCAAAATGTACCCATTTTATTAAAAAAAATAAAAAATACTTATTTTTAAATTTCCGTTCCCTTAAAAACTTAATAAAATCAATATATTTAAAAACAAAATTTTTCTTTAAAGTTGAGTGGAAGTAGTAACAATAAAGAGTGTTTAACCTTATTTTATTGAGGTTTTAAACACTTTTTTTTATTTTGTACTAACTCTTTTTTTTGTATTTTCTATAACAGATATCTCCTTTGATTTTTGATAAGTTTGCAATAAAAAATATTGTATACAAATATATTTATAAAATATTTTTATAGATAAAAAACTACAATTTAATTTACATTTGTATATATAGAGATAAAAAATATAGACATATAAAAATAAGTGTGATAAAATTTAATAAAATTTAATAAAAGATAAACAAAGTTACCAGAATTTAAATTAATATTGGAGAAAAAAATGAATGAAAAAAATGAAATAAAGAAGACACTGGAAATATTAGAGGAGAATAAATTAAAAATTGGAGAATTTATAAAAGATATGCGTTTACGTGCAAATTTAAGTCTTGCACAGTTAGCAGATATTTCTGGAATTTTTGCATCTGATATCCATAAAATAGAGAGAGGTGAAAAAAATAAAATTAATCCATTTCAGTTAAAAGCCTTAGGTGAAGCATTAAGTATTGATTATAAAAGGCTTTATACAATGGTAGGTTATTTAGATTCAGAAGATTCTAAAAAAAATAACGCTACAGTTATAACATGGTATGAAGAACCTTCTAAAGTTTTATGGTTTCACCAAAAAAAATTCAAGCTTCATATTATTTTAGAAAAAACAGCAAAATTTATGAATGAAAATTCATCTAAAAAGATTCTTTTAATTGATATGTCTAAAAATCTTAACTTATTTAATTCTATTTATAATAGTGAACCAGAATATAAAAATACTAACTTTTTAGCTATGAGTAATATTGATTTTTTTATAAACTTTTGTGATATTAAAAGTTCTATCAATAGCTTAAAATATTATGATTTAGCCGTTATTCACAGTGAGACTGATTTAGAAAATAACACAAATTATACATACAATTATGGAAGAGAGAAAAGACTAAAAGATGCGCTAGAGAAAATTAAAAGTGAGTATGATTTTATTTTTATCAATACTACTTCTTTTAACTTAGAAACAGTTAATTCATTTGTTTCATCAGATAAAATAATAATAGGTTATAAATCTTGGGAAGAAGAAACTGATGTAGTTTCAAATATATTCGATTTTGTAAGATGTGAGAAATATTTAAAAGTAGGAAAATTTTATACTTTAGCCACTTCTAAATTAGAAACGGAAGAATTTAAAATGATGTTAAGCAATAATAGATTATGCTCAAAACCTGGATTTTTAAGGATTAAAGAGCAAATAAACTATGATGAATTTAATAATATTAGAAAAGAAGATTTTTATATTGCTATATGTAATGAAATTTTGACATGGTAAACAAATAAAGTTAATACCACAAGTTGGTGGATTTTTAGAAAAAAAACTGTACTTAGAAGTAGAAATATTTAAAATACTTTATTTAATGGATTTACTAGGTGAAGAATATGTTAGTAATGAAAATTATTTTTTCACTTTCAAAACAGAAGAGAATGCATGAAGGTATTTATAGATGAAATATTAGGAAAAAATAATATTAATAAAAAGTGTAATTAAATAAAAATAAGAAAAGGGGCTAGATGATGAATTTATATGATGAAATTGGAAACAAAGCATTTGATCTAGGAATTATAAAACCTTCAATTCCAAGCGAAATTACTCAAAATTTAAAATACAATTTTTTTGAATGGCAAGAAGAGGCTATCATTAATTTTTTAACGTATGAAGAAATATGTGAAAAAGCAGGAAAGAATGGGGCAAAACACTTAATGTTTAATATGGCAACAGGGACAGGAAAAACACTTCTTATGGCGTCGCTTCTTCTTTATTATTACAAGAAAGGGTATAGAAACTTCATTTTTTTTGTTAATCAAAATAATATTGTAAGTAAGACAGAAAATAATTTTTTAGATAAATATCATAATAAGTACTTATTTAATAACAAGATAATTATAGATGATAAAGAAGTAAAAATAAAAAAAGTTGATAATTTTACAAGTTTATCAACAAATGATATAGAAATAAAATTCACAACTATTCAAAAATTATATAATGACATTCATACAGAAAGAGAAAATAATACAACATTGAACGATTTAAATTCAAGAGATATAGTAATGTTAGCTGATGAGGCACACCATTTGAACGCAGAAACAAAAAGGAAACTATATGCTCCTGAAGTATTATCAGATAATGCTAAAGAAGATGATATTGAAGCTTTTGGATGGGAAGGAACTGTAATCAATAGAATACTTAATAAAAATAAAAGTTTAGATAAAAATAAAAATGTTTTATTAGAATTTACAGCAACAATCCCATCAGATAAATTTGTTAAAGAAAAATATGAAGATAAAATAATATATAAGTTTGATTTAAAAGACTTTCTTCAAAAAGGATATACAAAAGAGATAAATTTAATTTCATCTACCTTTAAGAAAAAAGAACGTATTTTGCATGTTCTACTAATAAATTGGTATAGACACTTTGTAGCAATACAAAATGGAATTCCAAACTTTAAACCAGTTATTTTATTTAGAAGTAAAACCACAGATGAGTCAAAGCAGGATTTTGAATATTTTATAGATATAATAGAAAATATAACATTAAAGGATTTTGAATTTTTAGATGATTTAGAAAGAATAACTGCCTCTAATTCCATACACGAACAAGGGAAAACAAGAACAAAACAGGTATTAAGTACTTTAAATGGTGATTATGAAGAGGTAATTAAATTTATCAAAAGTAATTTTAATGAGAGAAATTTGATAATAACAAACTCAAAAACAAATAAAACAAAAAAAGAAAAAATAGATAAAGAAATAGAAAGGATATTAAATAATCTAGAGGATGTAGACAATCACATAAGAGCAATTTTTACAGTTGATAGATTAACAGAGGGGTGGGATGTTTTAAATTTATTTGATATTGTCCGTTTATATGAAGGACAAAATACAGGAGGAGGAACAAAAAAAACACCAGAAGCAACAGTTAAGGAAAAACAGTTAATAGGAAGAGGTGTTCGTTATTTCCCATTTGAATATAAAAATAAAGAAAAAAACAAAAGAAAATTTGAAGATGATTTAGATAATGAAATGAGAGTGCTAGAAGAGTTGTTTTTTTATACGTATGATGAAGAGTCTAGATATATTTCACATTTAAAAGAAGAGTTAAGAGAAGATGGATTTCTACCTGGGGAGAAAAAAATAAGAAAAGAATTCAGATTGAAGGACTCTTTCAAGGCAAACCATTTTTATAAAAATATAAAAATTGTAGGAAATAAACTTAAGAAAAATACCAAGACAAGAAAAATGAAGTTAGATGATTTAAAAACTAATTTTTATCATGAACATGTAATTCAAGGTAATAGACTTTTAGAAGAACGAAAGTTTTTAGAGGAAGATAAGAAGACGAGAATCCAAATGGAAATAGCAGAAAGAGATAATGAATTTGGAGTTAAAATTAGTGAGTTTGAAAAACATATTTTTAATAAAGCTCTAAATATAAAAATAAATTCAGAACCTGATGTTTTTAATTTTAAAAAATTGAAAAAAAGATTAAAGATAAAATCTTTTGATGATTTACAAAAAAATGAATATTTAGGGGAATTTAAGATAAGTATAATATCACCATATTTTTCTTTTGAAAAATTAAATAATCAAATAAAATTAGATATTCTAGGCAAGTTTTTAACTAAAATTTTTGCAGAATTAGAAAAAGGATTTAGCGAAGAAATAGGTGGAGAATTCAGTGAGTATTATAAATTTGAAGAACTTTTTGGAACGCCTAAAATGAAGGTAATAGAGGAAAAAAATATAAAAATATCAGAAGAAATGAGTAGAAAACTATCAAAAGAAAAATGGTATATTTTAAATAATTTTGTTGGAACTTCAGAAGAAGTTGAAGCAATGAAATTTATATCAAGTACAATTAATGAATTAAAAGATAAATACAGTGAAATTTTTGTATTAAGAAATGAAGAAATATATAAGATTTATGATTTTGAAACTGGAAAAGGATTTCAACCAGATTTTATAATGTTTTTACAAAAACGAGATGTAGGTCAATATTACCAAATATTTATAGAACCAAAAGGAGATCATCTTTTAGAGAAAGATTCATGGAAAGAAAAATTTATGAAGCAAATAACAGAAAAGTATGGAAGTGAAGGAATAATAAGAAAAGAAAACGAGCAGTATCTTCTAATAGGATTACCATTCTATAATAAGAAAATAGAAAATATATTCAAAAATGAATACAGAAATAGAATTTTATAAATAAAAATTATAAAGGAGTATTAAGTAATGAAGAAGGAAAAATTTAAAGCTATATTAGCTAAAATTCTAAAAAATGATAGGAGAATATGGACAGAAGAAGATGAATTAGATCAGACTCAATTACTAAATTTATTAGATAAATATGATGAAAATATTTTAAAAATATTTTTAAATGATGAAAATATTAAGAAAAAGTTTTTTATAAAAATAGGAGAAAGTTATGTCTTTAAGTATAGTGAATTTAAATTTTATATAGAAGAGCATTCACCATTAGCAAATAGTTACTCAGAATATATTAATAGAATAGGGCTTGCAGGTGGAAAGAGATATTTAAAAGATAGTGATGATATTGTTTTAAATTTCCCATTTAAAGATTGTATTTTAGAGGGAGGTCAAAGTAGTGATGAAGGAATGGAATCATACTTTGAATTTTATGAAGGAGTAGATGGCGAAAAGACCCCAGAATTAATTGGGAAAAATGAGCAGGTAGTAGTATCAGAGAGAAAAGGACGAATAAAAACAGTAACAGGTTATGAGATAAAACAGAGTAAAAGAAAAGAAGTTTTTTATAATGAAATATTAGCTAAAGATGAAATAGATAGATTACTAGATAAGAAAGCATTAACAAACTGGAAGAGATACACTAAGGAAGGAATAAAAGAAGTTGAAGAAATTAAAAAGGATACGGAAGGAACAATAAGAGAAAATTTAATTATTAAAGGGAATAATTTATTGGCGCTTCATAGTTTAAAAGAAAATTTCTCAGGGAAAGTAAAATTAATATATATTGATCCACCTTACAATACAGGGAGTGACTCTTTTGCATATAATGATAGATTTAACCATTCAACATGGTTAATATTTATGAAAAATAGATTGGAAGTCGCAAGAGAATTACTCAGAGATGATGGATTAATTTTAGTGCAGTGTGATGATAATGAACAAGAATATTTGAAGGTACTACTTAATGAAATATTTGGCAAGGAAAATTATTTATCAACTCTGTATACACAGGTACGTTACGCCGATAAAAGTTTAGCAACTGCAATGATTTTTCATAAATTAATTGAACATACATTTGCTTTTAGTAAAACTAATTTATTTAGAATTTATCAGGAACAGGCTGAGTATAGTTTAGATAAGTATGTATATGAAGTAGTAGAAAAAAAGCCTTCTAGTAAGATAGTGAAATTGGGTGAAAAAAAAGTTGAAATTTTTGATAAAGATAGCTATGAAATTATAAAACATGAAAAATCTTCAGAACAATTTTTCAAAGAAATATGGGCTTCTGGTAAAATTTTAGATTCAAGCTCAACAGGAAGATTTTACAGAGATTACTTGGAAGGGCGAGTAAAAAATGATGGTTTAGGAGTTATTTATAAAGTTTCAGGAATAGGATCATTGGGATTCAGATATATTACTGGTCCCAAAAAAGAAGGTGCAACAAAGGGAAAGTACTATCAAGAAGTTCCAAAAGAAAAAATATCTAAAGAATATGAAGGGGATAAAAAAGCAATTCCTAATTACTACGATTTAGCTGGAAATTTTGGAAATTGTAGACATGAAGGTGGGGTAGAATTTAGAAGTGGAAAAAAACCAGAAGAGCTGTTACAAAAATTAATTAAAATGGCAACCACTGAAAATGATATCATTTTAGATTATCACTTAGGAAGTGGAACAACTGCTGCTGTTGCCCATAAAATGAATAGACAGTATATAGGAATAGAACAAATGAATTATGATGAAAATGATAGTGTTATTCGGTTGAAAAATGTACTTTGTGGGGATTCAACAGGTATTTCCAAGGAGGTTAATTGGCAAGGTGGAGGAGAATTCATATATTGTGAACTTGCAAAATGGAATGAAAATGCAAAAGAAATGATAGTAGAGTGTGATTCTGTCAACAAATTAATTTCACTATTCGATGAATTATATGATAAATATTTTTTAAATTATAACTTAAAGATAAAAGAATTTAAGGAAAAAATAATAAGAGAAGATAATTTCTTAAAACTAGATTTAGATGATCAAAAGAAAATGTTTATAACTATGCTTGATTTAAATCAAATGTATATAAATAAAGACGATATGGATGATACAAAATTTCAATTATCAAAAAATGATAGAGAGATTACAAAAAAGTTTTACGAGTAAAAGTCTGAACTTAGGGAGATAATATGCCAGAGATAAATTTATTTAAAATATCAAATAAAGATACAGTTGAAGAAATTCATGCAAAGCCTGTTTTATTAGAGAAAGACTTGCAAAACTTAATTGAATTAAACATGGAACAATTTTTTGGAGTTACTTTTGTAAAAAGCGAATACACAATGACAAATGGGAGAATAGATAGTCTTGGTCTTGATGAAAATAATAGCCCTGTTATTTTTGAATATAAAAGGCACTCAAATGAAAATGTTATAAACCAAGGTCTATTTTATTTGGATTGGTTACTTGACCATAAAGCTGATTTTAGATACCTAGTAGAAGTAACATTAGGGAAAGAAAAGGCAGATAAAATAGATTGGGCAGTTCCATGTGTAATGTGTATAGCTAATGATTTTACAAAATATGATGAGCATGCTGTAAATCAAATGCAAAGAAATATAAAATTAATAAGATATAAAAAGTTTGCTGATGAGCTAATTTTATTTGAGCATATTAATGCACCTAAGGTAAATTCTAAATCAGTATCAAGAGATAAATCAGTAATTAATAATGAAAATTGTGAAAAAACAGAAAATAAATATTATAATGAGAATGTGTTAAAACAAATAGAAACTTCCTCTAAACATATAAAAGATTTAGTTGAAGAAATATCAGATTATATTCTTTCAAAAGGTGAGGATGTAACAGAAAATTATACGAAACTCTACATAGCTTATAAAAAAGTTAAAAATATTGTTTGTCTTCAAATTTATAAAAAAAGTATATCGCTATATATAAAACTTAATCCAAAAGAGTTTGATATGGAAGAGGGTTTTTCTCGTGACATGACAAATATAGACCATTATGGGACAGGAGACTTACAAGTTACAATAAATAATAAAGAGAACTTTGAGAAAGCTAAAAAATATATCGATATAGCTTATGAAAGTAATTAGAAAATAAAAAATGGAGGTGTAATTATTGTATTTAAAAGAATTATTTAAAGCATTTATTGAGCCAGAAGTTGTGGCGGGAATTATAGGAGGAGGAATTTTCACTGTAATTCTTGCTTATGTTACTTATGTAGTTAAAACTAAAAAATATATCGGCTTTTATTTGAAGACAAAAGTTTTAGCATTTAAAAAGGAGTATTTGCGTTTTAGTATTTCATATTTATATAAAATTGAAATTAATGGAAAATATTTACTCATCAGAGGAAATAGAATCCCGGACCAATTTCAGCCTGTTGGTGGGGTATTTAAATATTATTCAAGTGCACAAAATTTATTTGAAGAGTATGGAGTATTAACAGATGAAAATATACCAATAGATGAAAATAATAATAAAGATTTAAGAATAAGAGTAAAAGCTAAAAATGCATATAAATTTATAGAATGGTTTAATTCAAGAAAAAATCGTGAAATTAGCGTACTTCGTGAATTTGAAGAAGAACTGATTAAAACTAATCTCATTCCTAGCAATATTAGAGAAAATTTTCATCCTGAATATATGAAAACTCATTTTAGTGGTGTTTGTTATAGTGAACACTTCAAATGTAAGGAAGTTTTTATTGCTGAAATATATAATTTACAATTAACTAGTATTCTTGAAAATGAAATACAAGAATATTTGAATATAATAGATAATAAAAATAAAAATATAATCCTTGCAACAAGGGAAGAAATAGAACGACAATCTTTTAATTTAGGAGGAAAACTATATACTATTAGCAAAACTTCAAAGTGGACTATTTAAAAATTAATTTAGGAGAAAAAATTATGGATTTTTTAAATTTGATATTAAAACCAGAAATAAATCAGCAAATAGGAGGGCTTATACTTGGGTTTGTTTTTAATGAAATTATTAAGAATAAAAGTAAATTTTTTTCTTATATAATAAATTGGATATTTCAGATATTTCCATGGAGAAATTTTAATGGCATTTTATATATTAATTTTTCAAAAACAGCTAAAAATATGACTGATAAAACAAAGCAATTTAGATCCGATAATTTTAAAATTATAAAAAGAATAAATTACAAATGTTTTGATAAGAATAGCGGAAAGATTAATTCAAGTGATTTACTAATTGAGGTTCATAACAAACATTAGATCCTTTTACAAAAAATTTCAGAAAAACTTTTAAAAATTAATGAACTTGTTTATGCAGGGTTTCCACATATTTCGTTTGGAGTACTTGATGGATATAAATTAAAACAAACAGAAAATGTGAGATTTTTAGAATATCTCAAAAGCAATAATTCTTCACAAAAAAAATTTATAGAACTTGATAAAAAATATAATATGCCTATAAAAATAATATCAACCCCATTAATAGATAGCAATTTATCTGAAGAAATAATATTGAAAATTGAGAATTCATTTGCAATAAAAGATAATGAAATAAATAAAATATCAGAAAATACAAAAATTTTAAAATTTTCTAATAAAAATATTAAACCACAGAATATAAGTAACTATGCAGAAATAGATTCTTTTAAAAAACAACTAAGTATATATTTACAAGGAATAGCAGATAACAAAAAGGTAAAAAAATTCATATGGTTGCAACTACACAAACGTCATTAAGTTTTTCAATAAGTAATACAATTGAACATTATTTCCCTGAAATTATTGTTTATAATTATAATTTAGGTGATTTTGATTGGGGAATTAGTATTCAAAAAAATGAACTTATAATCTTATAAAATAGGGAAAAGGAGTGAATATGGCTATAAAATTACAAAAACAATTCAAAAAATTAGAAGAAGAGATACGATTGTCGTCTCATAATGGTCTAAAAGAGAAAAGAGATATTTTGCAAACTGATTTAGAAAATAAATTTCCAGCTAAATTAAAAGAAAAATTGAATATTACATTAAATAAATCTGATTTAAAATTTATCGATCAAGGAAGTTGGGCTAATGTAACAAGTACAACAATAAAACCAAAATTAAATACAAATGGTGATAAATCATTGGATAGAGATGTTGCAATGTTTTTTCCTCTAACAACTCTTGATTCTGATCCACGAGAAATAAAAAAATTGATAAAAAATATTTTGACAATTGAAGGTGGAAAAAGAGAACCAAAAATAAAGAAGCCTTGTGTTACAGTAGCTTATTCTAAAGAAGGAAATGAAATTTTTCATATAGATTTTCCTATTTATGCAGAACATAAGGGTAAATTTTATTTAGCATTAGGTAAAGAAAATTCATCTATTTATGAGTGGCAAAAAGCTGACCCTGAAGAATTAAATGAGTATTTTAGAAAGCATTTCATAGATGAAATAGGGAATCAGAAAAGAAGACTTGTAAGATTTTTTAAATTGTGGAAGCAGGAGGAGTATAGTACTTCTAATAATGATCATGAGATTCCACCAAGTATATCTCTAACATTATTAATATGTGAGAATTTTTTGTCGTTAGATGAAAATAATGATTTACTTGCATTACGTAATACACTACAGAAGATATTTAATAAATTTAAAATCACAAAAAATTCAGGAGGAGATATTGTAGAAGTGGATATAAATGTTCCACTTCCAGTTATACCTTCTTCAGATACTCTATATAAAATGAAAAAATCTAATGAACATTTAATAAAATTTTATAAAAAATTTAAAATATTTGTAGATAATATAGAAAATGCATATAATGCGGAAAATGAGCATGAATCAGCAAAATATATAGTTAAATCATTAGGGACTAAATTTGAAGTTCCTGAAAAAGAAGCTAAAACTGATGATTCAAAATTAAAAAAGGAGGATCGTTTTGCATAAATATATTGAATTTGCAAAAGAATATGTTAAAAATTTTGAAGTTGAGATAATAGAAGATATTATCTCCGTTTCTAAAAATAGTTGTTTTATATTTGAGTATAAGGAACAACTATTTTTATTTTGCCTCGATAATAAATTTCCAGATTCGTTGCCAAAAATATCAACTACAAAATTAAATAATGAGTATCCTCATTTTATTGTTGGCGAAAATATTACAGGAATTTGTTTTGGATATGAATCTGATTTTATTTTATATGGTGAGAATCCTGAGAATATAATAAAAGGGTCTATTGACAATTTTTTTAGACTTTTAAATTTGGAAAAAAATAGACAAAATGAAGAATTTTTTAAAGAGTTTCTTCATTTTTGGCATAAAAATACTTCAAAAGAAAATTCAATAAACATTCATTTTTCACCTTCTTCAAATGCAAAAGAAATTATATTAGAAATAATTTTTGGTGAAAAAATAAAAAGAAGAATTGGGAGAAAATCGACTACACTTGCAATAACTGAAGACGATTTTATTAATAAATCGCATCATAAAAATGGAACAAAAAAAAAAGCTATATATATTCCTCTTAAGGATATCACCTATATTTCTCCATTTCCTAATTTGTGGGATATTAAAAATCTCTTAAACTCAAATATTAGTGAAGAGAGTTATAAATTTTTAAAAGAATATAAAATAAAAAAAGAATCAATAGTAGTAATATTTTCTTTATTTTTAGAAAATAAATTTGAAATAATGTTTGCTTCAGAAGTTTTTTTTAAAAATAAAATACATGATAATAGTTTATTGTCAAAGTTGTTAAAGAATGTTGAGGTAAAACCTATTTATTCTATAAGAAAAGATTTGAAATATTTATGTCAAAGAATAGGGGTCCCAACAAAATACTCAAATAAGAAAATAGCATTAATTGGGTGTGGTTCTTTAGGAAGTTATATTGCGAATGAAATTTGTAAATTAGGAATAAACAAAATAGATCTTTATGACAATGATTTTCTAAGTACTGGAAATATTTTTAGACATCAATTAGGAATAAATTATTGTTTAATAAACAAGTCAAGAGGTTTAAAAATAAAATTAGAAAATGATTTTCCTCATTTAAATATTCAATATTTTGAAGAAAATATTGATTGGTTAAACTTTGATGATAAAAATTTTTTACAATATGACTTAGTAATTTTTTCTATTGGCAATACAACAACACAACTAAAAGTAAATGATCTTTTGATAGAAAAAAAATTTTCAAAACCTGTAATGTATACATGGTTAGATGCATATGGAACAGGTTGTCATGCGATATTAGTAGATTATTTAAAAAAAGGATGCTATAAATGTCTTTCTTTAGATGATAACGGACAATTTTCTATACATTCTAAAATATCATTTACAGAAAATAAAAATGATATTATTTACGGTGATGGTTGTGGTGGTTCTTTTTCACCTTATGGGAATAGTATTTTATTGAAAGGAACTGCTATGATTTTGAATATTATTCAGTTAGCATTAGATGGAAAAGTATATAATAATAATCCTTTATTTTCAGTGAAAAATTATAAAGACTCTAATTTAAAATACACTAAATTATTTGATAAAAGTGATGATGAATTATTTGAACGATATGATTATATCTCTAAGGGGTGTTCTTGTAATGATAAATAAATTTGAAAAGTTAGTTAAAATAAGAATGCCAAATGGAAAAATTGTAGATATATTAGATGATGTTGGAATGATCTTGAAAGAACATATTCAAAAGGATATATCGGCTGAAGCTGGAGGAGTTTTAATTGGATATACCCATAAGACAAAAGAAAATGTTGTTATTGAAGAAATTACGAAACCTCAAGAAGATGATGAAAGAACTTTTTTAGGTTTTTTTAGAAAAAGTAACAACCATCTTAAAACTGTAAAGCAAGCTAAATTAAGAAAATCTGGTTATTTAGGAAATTGGCATAGTCATCCTTCAGACTATCCTGAGCCATCATCAACTGATTTTTATTCTTGGAAAGATTCTTTGAAAACAGAAAAAACCAGTTGTGGATATATTTTTTTTATAATTTTAGGAAAACAAGGTTATCGTATTTGGATCGGTGACCCAAATACAGGTGAAATAAAAGAAACTTCTGAATATATAGAGTGATTTATCCTATTTAATTTCAACATTAATTTATATTAGAGATTCTTTCTATACCAATACTTAAGACGTTTAAGATATTTAATAATTTTTATTTCTCTAGTTTCTTTATGTTATTTCATCTGAGATAACTGTTGCAAGATAATCTAAATTTTGAATTTTATTACAATAAGGTCTATAACAAGTTAAAAATTTAATATTACATTGTTTTCTCCAAAGATAGACTAAATAGATTGAGTACCTTAATATTGAAGGGAACGACTAAAAACAACTTAAAGATAACTAAAAAAATTTTCTAGTCATCTTTAAATTGGAAAATATTAAAAATTATAAAAAATATTTAGTTTAATAGTAAATGTCTAAATATAATAAACCAAAGTTATAAAAAATTAAGATAAGAATATTGTAAGAAGTAAGAATGAATCATTTTTTTATTGTTAAATAAAATATTTATTAAATATGAATAAAATAGTTGAAATAAGGAGAAATTATGAGACCAAATATTTTTAAATTTGCCACAAGTGAATTATCACAAGATGCTTTTATATGCTATGTGTTAGATTATTATGCTGATATATACAAAGAGAAATATGAGTTAGAAAATAAGTTCGCTAGATTTTTTATTGATAAAATTATAGAAAAAATAGAAATTAAAAATCTTGAAATAAATAGTTTAAAAGTAGAAAAGCAATTTATGAAAATGGATGTTTTGTTAATATTAAATGAAGAAATTTATATAATCATTGAAGATAAAACCTTTACATCTGAAAGAAAAAATCAGATGAATAGTTATAGAGAAAAAATTATTAAAGGTTATAAAGATTGTACGGTTAAAGAAGAAAATGTATACTGTATTTATTATAAAACTGGAGATGAAAGTTATAGAAATATCTCGTTGATTCAAGAAAGAAAGAACATAAGAACTTTTTTAAGAGGAGAGATTATAGAAATATTTGATAAGTATGAGGGAAAAAAAATTTTATTTCAAGATAATTTATTGAATTTAAAAGATATTCAAAGTAAGAGAGAAACTTTTAAAAATAGAGATTTAAGAAAAAAGACTTTTACTTGGGAGGAAGTTATTGGATTTTATAATGAATTAGATAAAGCTTTTGTAAAATTAAAATATGAAGGAGTAATGCCTAAAGATATTGAGTTCAATTGGCATTACACTGCTAATAAAAAAGGTGGATTTATGTGTTACTATTTTCAAAATGTTCTTAATTTTAATGATTATGCTTATTACCTACAGTTAGAATCTAATTCAGCACTAGCAAAAACTATTCAAGAGAATTTGAAATTTGTGTTTAAAGTTTGCAGTGATACTAAAGAAATTTCCTTGTTGTATAAGGGGTTAGATATATTAATAGAAAATTATGGAGATACAATTGAAAAACCTTCAAGATTTGCTAATGGAAGTTGTATGACACAAGCTATAATAAAAGATTATTTAATAATTAATGAAGTAGGAATAATAGATGTTTATGAAACAGCTATAAATATAGTTAAGTGGCTACAAAACCTTAGATCTTTAAAAAATAAATTATTATTTTAGTTTTATTATAGCAAATTTTAAAGTTTGAAGTATATAGAAAAAATATTTTTATTTTGGTGTTAGTATAAGAATGTGGACATAGATATTCGCTTAGTATAAAATTTTATCAGAGTCTCTTGTCCTCTTTGTCAGATATCTATCGTATCACAACAAATTTTAAACAGATTAGATTATTTATGATATAATTAAATACAATGAATTGACTATTTATAGCACAATTTAACAAATAAGGAAGTGGATTATGTTGAAATCAGGGCTATACGAGCAAGTGATCAATAAAAATATAGATACACAACTGACACATTTACAAGGGCAAATTTCGCAAACTATAAATATTGACAATGCTGAATCCTCACAAATTTTAGCCAAATATATCACAGCTGTAATAGAAAAAGGACTTTCAAATATAACTGACAATGGTGGGGATATTGGTCAGCAAATTGCTCTTATAAATAAGCTTGTAGAAGAAATTAAATGCAGTACAGGTGAAGAAGAGTTTAGTGATTTACTTGTTGATGAAAAAGCACAACAGTTATTATCATTGATTGACACAAAGAATAGTATTTATGCAATAAATAAAAAATCAGAAGTAATTCGTCCTGAAACCTCTATTGCTATAAGTTCTCTTTTTACTGGTGCTGTTAATGAACCTCAAATGTTTTCTGAATTAAAAAAAGAAATTTTATCCTGTGATAGCATTGATATGCTCGTGTCTTTTATAAAATGGAGTGGATTACGTTTAATCATAGATGAACTTTATGATTTTACTAGTAAAGGAGGCAATCTTCGGATAATTACTACATCATATATGGGAGCAACAGATATTAAAGCAATTGAAGAATTGCAGAAACTACCAAATACTAAAATTAAAGTAAGCTATGATACAAAAAGAACAAGATTACATGCAAAAACTTATGTTTTTTATCGCGATACAGGTTTTACAACCGCCTATGTAGGTTCTTCTAATATGTCTAACGTAGCTCTTTCTAGTGGACTTGAATGGAATGTAAAAGTTACACATAAAGATTTAAGTCAAACCATTGATAAAATAAATGCTACATTTGAAAGTTACTGGAATAGTAGTGAGTTTGAATATTATGATGAAGGTGAAAAAGAAAGATTTATACGTGCCTTATCCTCTGAAAAATATATTGATATCAATGATGAAGGTGTGATGACTTTTGACATTAGACCGTATTCATATCAACAAGAAATTTTAGATACATTAAATGCTGAGCGTGAAGTACGTGGATATTTTAGAAATTTAGTAGTGGCTGCAACTGGTACAGGTAAAACTGTTATTTCTGCATTCGATTATAAAAATTTTGTAAGAGCACAAGAAAATAAGTCAGCAAGATTATTATTTATCGCTCATAGAGAAGAAATTTTAAAGCAAAGTATTTTTACATTTAGACATATTTTAAAGGATAATAATTTTGGAGATATGTTTGTTGGAAATCATAAACCAGAACAAATAGAGCATCTTTTTATGTCTATCCAAACTTTTAATTCTCAAAAATTTAATGAAAAAACATCAGCAGATTTTTATGATTATATTATTGTAGATGAATTTCATCATGCTGCTGCACATACTTATCAAAAGCTACTTACTCATTATACACCTAAAATTCTTTTAGGACTTACTGCTACACCAGAACGTATGGATGGTAAAAGTATACTTACTTATTTTAATGATAGAATTGCTGCTGAAATTAGATTACCAGAAGCCATTGATAGAAAACTCCTTTGTCCTTTTCAGTATTTTGGTGTAACGGATGAAATTAACCTTGATGATTTAAAATGGTCAAAAGGTGGATACGATAAGCGAGAATTATCTAACATTTATACTTTAAGTGGTGGGATTTCAATAATGAGAGCTAAACATATAGCTTCTTCAACCCTTAAATATGTCACTGATATTAATGAAGTCAAGGGTCTTGGTTTTTGTGTAAGTAAAGAGCATGCAAAATTCATGTGTGATATTTTTAATAATTTTGGTATTAAAAGCATTTGTTTAACAAGCGATTCCATTGCAGAAGAAAGAAATTCAGCTAAAAAACTTCTTACAACTGGTAAAATTAAATTTATTTTTGTTGTGGATTTATACAATGAAGGTGTGGATATTCCAGCAATAAATACAGTTTTATTTTTGCGTCCAACAGAATCTCTAACTGTATTTTTACAACAATTTGGGCGAGGACTTCGTCTATATGAAAATAAAGAATGTTTAACTGTTTTAGATTTTATTGGTCAAGCAAATAAAAAATATAATTTTGAAAATAAATTTACTTCTCTTCTAACCAACGCTAATAAAAGTATGCAAAAAGAAATGAAAGATGGGTTTACCTCACTTCCAAAAGGTTGCTATATTCAGTTAGAAAAAAAAGCTAAAGAACATATTTTAAATAATATTAAATCTTTATTTTCTCAAAAATCTGGACTTATTTCAAGAATTGCATCATTTGAAGAAGATAGTAGCTTAAAGCTTAATCTAAAAAATTTCCTTTGCTATCATCATCTTGATATTCGAAAAATTTATGTAAAAGATAACTTTTCAAGACTTTGCGTAATTGCTGGTGTACTGGAAAATTTTGATGATAACCTAGAAGGAGTATTAACAAAATCTTTTTCAAGATTTCAAAGTGTGAATTCAAGAAGATTTATTAAATTCACTTTAGATATGCTGAAAAACAACAAAAGTATCTTTAGTGAATTAGAATACCGTATGCTACAAATGATACATTTTACAATATTCCAAAAACCAATAGAAGAATGTGGTTTTTTATCACTGGAAGAAAGCATGGAAAAAATAAAAGCAAATAAAACTATGTGTAACGAACTTATTGAAATATTAGAATATAATTTTGAGAAGATTGATTTTATAGATGAAGTTGTAGATTTAGGATTTAACTCACCACTAGATTTACACTGTACATATACAAGAGATCAAATTCTTGTAGCTTTAGATTTTTTAAAACCATCAACAGTTCGTGAAGGTGTAAAATATCTTCCTAATAAAAACATTGATATTTTTTTTGTAACTTTAAATAAATCAGATAAGGATTATTCACCAACAACTATGTATAATGATTATTCGATAAATGATATAATGTTTCATTGGCAAAGTCAAAGTACTACTTCTGAAATTTCAGCTACTGGGAAAAGATATATTAATCATAAAAATACTAAAAACAAGATATTACTTTTTGTTCGTGAATTTAAATCAGATAAAATTTTAGGTTCGGCATCTGCATATACATTTTTAGGTACAGTCAATTATATTAGCCATAAAGGTTCAAAACCTATGAATATAACTTGGAAACTTGATAGAAATATTCCTGCAAAATTCCTTAAAAAAACAAATAAACTACTGATGGGATAAAAGTAAATATAGCAGTAGCTTAACTAGTAACATTATGGCAAGAAAAAATCAAATAAAACAATAAAAATATGTATATTGAAATTGACAAATTATTTAAAATTGCACAGATATTAAACGATAATATAACTACTAGGCAAAAGAAACTTTGGATTATATAATAAAAATCTGAACTTAAGGAGATAATATGCCAGAAATAAATTTATTTAAAATATCAAATAAAGATACAGTTGAAGAAATTCACGCAAAGCCTGTTTTATTAGAGAAAGACTTGCAAAACTTAATTGAACTAAACATGGAACAATTTTTTGGAGTTACTTTTGTAAAAAGCGAATATACAATGACAAATGGGAGAATAGATAGTCTTGGTCTTGATGAAAATAATAGCCCTGTTATTTTTGAATATAAAAGGCACTCAAATGAAAATGTTATAAACCAAGGTCTATTTTATTTGGATTGGTTACTTGACCATAAAGCTGATTTTAGATACCTAGTAGAAGTAACATTAGGGAAAGAAAAGGCAGATAAAATAGATTGGGCAGTTCCATGTGTAATGTGTATAGCTAATGATTTTACAAAATATGATGAGCATGCTGTAAATCAAATGCAAAGAAATATAAAATTAATAAGATATAAAAAGTTTGCTGATGAGCTAATTTTATTTGAGCATATTAATGCACCTAAGGTAAATTCTAAATCAGTATCAAGAGATAAATCAGTAATTAATAATGAAAATTGTGAAAAAACAGAAAATAAATATTATAATGAGAATGTGTTAAAACAAATAGAAACTTCCTCTAAACATATAAAAGATTTAGTTGAAGAAATATCAGATTATATTCTTTCAAAAGGTGAGGATGTAACAGAAAATTATACGAAACTCTACATAGCTTATAAAAAAGTTAAAAATATTGTTTGTCTTCAAATTTATAAAAAAAGTATATCGCTATATATAAAACTTAACCCAAAGGATTTTGATATGGAAGAAGGTTTTTCTCGTGATATGACAAATGTAGACCATTATGGGACAGGAGACTTACAAATTACAATAAATAATAAAGAGAACTTTGAGAAAGCTAAAAAATATATTGATATAGCTTATGAAAGTAATTAAAAAATAAAAAGGAAAAATATATTTGGTAAAAATTTTGAAAGTTTTATAAAGATTGAGACTGCCCCAATATTGAAGGGCACTAAACTGAAACCATGTATAAATGACTTTAGAATAGCACACTGATTGAGATGACTAAAAAAATAAAAAAAATGACTAGAGAAAATTTTCTAGTTATTTTTAAAACTAAGTACTAAGTTGTATAATAAATTGACAAAAAATTAAAATGTTATAATATAATATTAACAGAGATGGGAGAGCTCCTTGAATAAAAGAGAGCGAAAAACGTCCCATACTAAATAATTAAATTATATGCACCCTCTACTTAAGTAGGGGGTTTTTCTTAAATTATCAAAATTAAAAGTAAAAGAATAACTATTCATAACGAAGCTAACTGTTTTTTATTTTTAAGAACTTTTAAAAGTATACACGCCACAATGAATAAAAAAAATATCAAAATACAGTAGGACGAGACTTATTTGGCAACTATAGATATAAAAATTTTTGTGCTAATTTTTTAGTGTTTATACAAAATTTGAAACAGTCTCTTTTTCAATGCTACTCTATAAACGAGGATTTTATCAATAAATTTAAAAAATAAAACTATAAATTTTTTTTTACTTTATCTAAAAGTGACTTAAGTAATTTTGTGTCGTGATGATTCAGACTCTTACAAATTTCCTTATTAAATCCTATATCGATATCTTTTAAGTGTTCAATTAGTGAGAGAGCTTCAAATTTCTTGAAAATAAAAAGAGTGCCATAAGACACTCAATAATTTTAATTTATTATATTATTTTAACCATTTGCAATAGTTGTTCTTCGTTTTCCGTTTTGTTAGGAAGGATATAAAATTGATTTTCTTTATAAAACTTTATTAATTTAGAATTGTTTTTTAATTCTATCAAAATAATACGTCCTCCAACAACCTCAGAAGCTTCTTCTATATAACTACAAGCATAATCTATAAGTTCTTTTCCAGAAATTTTATCTTTATTACAATCAT